>NZ_JAQTQR010000103.1 GCF_028712165.1 Sulfuricurvum sp.
GTAAACGGTTTGGTTTTAAGGGTCGGAAAAAATCGATCATACATCCCTTTACCGAAACCTACTCGGCGAAGTGACCCGTCTACTCCCACTACAGGAACAATAGCTACATCTATTAAATTATATTTTCTATACGAATCCCGCGGCTCATAAATCCCAAAAGCCTTACGTTCCAACGGGTATCTTAATGGTACCATTTTGAAACTGACGCCATCCATAAACGGCAAATATACTTCACTCATCGCACGTGAAGCTATAATTGTTTTACGAATATCCGCTTCAAAACCCATCGGCCAAAATGCCAGGACACGCTTTGCCTTCAAATGTTTAAGCACCTTTATCAGCAGTATTCGCACTCTTTCATCCCGATAATTTTTGGTACTTGCGTTTGCATTCTTGATCTGATCCAGACAATAAGCTCTAAAATCGCTTTTGGTCACTTTTTACCTTTGCTTCGTTATAATCTTCCTTATTTTACTCTAAAAAGGTTTTGTATGCGTTTTGCACATTTTTTAATTCCTTTGTTCGCTCTGGGACTTTTATTCCAAGGATGCAATAAAGAGTCCTCCGATCAACCATTAGTCTCTACAGCCGAATTCACCCTTATGGACACTCTGGGAAAAAGTTACAATGTTGAGAAACGGGGAGCCAATTTTACACTGGATGCAGGAAAAGACAAAGTCGTATTATTTGATATTTTTGCGACGTGGTGTCCTCCGTGTCAAGCTGAAATACGGCATATGGGTAACTTGCAAAAAAAATACGGGGATGATTTGATCGTTATGGGAATCACCATCGAAGATGATAAAAGTAACGCTGAACTCGATGCATTCCGCGAAAAATTCGGAGGAGGCAATTACCTCATTTCCAATAAAGCCGATAATCAGGCTCTTGCACGGGCAATTGCCGCTACGATCGGTGTCGGAGAGCAATTCCCGATCCCTCTGATGGTTATGTATAAAAACGGGGAATACGTCACCCACTATACCGGAGCGACCCAAGAAGAGATTATCGATCACGACATCGCTCAAGCGTTAGGAAAATAAAGTATGTTTGGATTTATCAAACGGGGCTTACAAAAGACCATTGATGCAATAGCGGCTATTGCACCGGAGAAAAAAGCCAAAATTTCCAAAGACGAGCTTGAGAACATTCTCCTCGAAGCCGATGTAGAATACGATCTTGTCGAGATCATCCTCCGTGAACTGTACCAGAATGACATTACCCGAGAACAACTGCGTTCCAAGCTTCTAGCAACGCTTAGTTTTGCCCAAAATACTCTTCCTGAGAATCCCAACAAACCGACAGTTTCTCTGATCATCGGTGTAAACGGTGCCGGAAAAACAACTACCATTGCCAAACTCGCACAACACCATCTAAACAATGGAGAACGGGTCATACTCGGAGCCGGAGATACCTTCCGTGCCGCTGCGATCGAACAGCTTACGCGCTGGGCAGACAAACTGGAAGTTCCGATCATCTCCTCGCGCCAAGGACATGATCCAAGTGCCGTAGCCTACGACACGATCGAATCGGCAAAAGCACGCGGTTTTGAGCAGGTCATCATCGATACTGCCGGACGACTCCATACTCAGACGAATCTCGGTAATGAACTGAAAAAAATCGTCCGTATCTGCGATAAAGCCCATACCGGAGCACCGCATCACAAAATATTGATCCTCGACGGTACACAAGGGAGTTCCGCTATCGCTCAGGCTAAAGCTTTTAATGAAATGGTCGGAGTGGATGGAATCATCATTACCAAACTAGACGGTACCGCAAAAGGGGGATCCGTATTCTCTATCGCCTATGCTTTGCAGCTTCCAATCCTCTACATCGGTGTCGGTGAACAGCCTGAGCACCTCGTTGTGTTTAATAAATACGAATTTGTAGATGGGATTTTGGATGCGATTTTCGGGGAAGAATTGAATAAATAATGGCCAAGAAAAAAAACGTCCTCTTCGAATGTCAGCACTGCGGGTTCACCACCCCAAAATGGATGGGGAAATGTACCAACTGCGGCGGATGGGATTGTTTTGTCGAGCTGAGTGAACAACAGCAGGAAGTGATCAAACTTACCTCCACCTCTTCACCTTCTGCCGGAACCAAAGCCAAAGAAATTACCCAAATCGTTGAAGAGCATACCGAACGTTATACCAGTGACGATGCCGAACTCGACATGGTACTCGGCGGGGGAATCGTTCCCGGTTCCCTCGTCCTTATCGGGGGGAGTCCGGGAGTCGGTAAATCGACCCTTCTTCTGAAAATCGGTTCCAACCTCGCACGTCAAAATCGAAATGTTCTCTATGTATCAGGGGAAGAGAGTGAAGGCCAGATTAAACTCCGTGCCAACCGTTTGGGAGCCAATGTCGACAATCTCTATCTCCTCGCAGAGATACGGCTCGAGCAGGTGCTCGGTGAACTGCATGAGCGCGCCTATGAGTGCATCATCATCGACTCGATCCAAACCCTCTATTCCGAAACTATCGCTTCTGCTCCGGGATCGGTAACACAGGTACGCCAGATCACGTTTGATTTGATGCGTATTGCCAAAGAGCGTCGAATCGCTATCTTTATCATCGGACACATTACCAAAGAGGGTTCGATTGCGGGACCTCGTGTCTTGGAACATATGGTGGATGTCGTCCTCTATTTTGAAGGTGACAGCGGACATGAACTGCGTATATTACGCGGGTTTAAAAACCGTTTCGGCCCTACCAGCGAGATCGGCGTCTTCGAGATGCGCCATGACGGACTCGTCTCAGCAAAAGACCTCTCATCACGCTTTTTTAACCGCACAAAATCGCAAAGCGGTTCTGCCCTCACTGTTATTATGGAAGGGACACGCCCTATCGTTCTTGAAGTTCAGGCACTCGTGAGCGATACCCATGCTCCTAACCCAAAACGTCAAGCAACCGGATTTGAAAACAACCGTCTCAATATGCTTTTGGCATTGTTGGAGCGAAAGCTTGAAATTCCCCTCAACAGCTACGATGTCTTTATCAACATCACCGGAGGGATCAAAATCACCGAAACCTCTGCCGATTTGGCGATTCTCGCCGCTATTATCAGCAGTTTCCGCAATCGTGCCATTTCAAAAGAGACGGTTTTCATCGGCGAAGTTTCCCTCGTCGGGGATATCCGTGAAGTCTATCAACTCGATCAACGGCTTAAAGAAGCAGCGTCTCAACAGATTACCAAAGCCCTTATCCCGAAAAAACCGCTCGAAAAAACCTCCATCAAATGTTATGAAATTGATGAAGTTAGTAAACTTTTGGAATGGTTTTAACCAAATTTTTCGTATAATAGAGTAATTATAAAACAAGGATCTTTTATGCCAGTATGTTCTATTGTTGCCGATCACAAATCTGAAGAGCGATACACTAAACTATCACTTGCTTATTCAACCGAAGAAGAACATCAAATGATCGAAAAAGCGATCGCTGAGTGCAGTCCTCTATGTTCTATTAAACCTAATATTTATGGCGGAGATGTTACAGGCGGTAAAAAAATGATCACGATTGAGTATCATGACGATTGCGACCGTGAGGGCGGTAAAGTGTATGAAGCGATTATTAAACAATTAGGGATTGAAGAGTGCCACTGAGTAAGAATGCCGCTGATTTAAGTATCGAACGTCTCAAAGAGTTTGCCGACGGGAACGAAACATTCCAGCAAACCTATTTTAAAAAACATGAGACCCAATTGCTCACCCTCGTCAAAGAAGGTCAAAATCCGCGCGCCCTCTTTATCGGATGTTCTGATTCACGTGTTATTCCCGACCTTATCGTCCAATCCAATCCCGGCGATCTTTTTGTTGTTCGAAACGTCGGAAATTTTGTCGCCCCTTATAAACCCGATGAAGATTTCCATTCAACTGCGGCAGGGATAGAATATGCCGTAATGGTCTTAGAAGTCTCTGAAATCATTATCTGCGGACATTCTCACTGCGGAGCAATCGAAGCTCTCTACAAAACATCCTGCAACACATCAATGGTCCATACAGCCAAATGGCTCACATTGGGAGAAAAAGCAAAATCTATGGCGATTCTCGCATTAGGAGTACATGCTCAGCATGAAGAACTGCTCCGCGCGACAGAACGTCTCTCTATCGTTACCCAAATTGAAAACCTTCTTACCTATCCGTATGTAAAAAGAATGGTGGAAGAAGATAAGCTGTTTATCCATGGATGGTATTATGATATTGAGACCGGAGCTATCGAGTACTATGACCCCGACACTTATCAGTTCCGACCTCTAAGTGAGCTCGGAGATTGATTTTTACCAATCCAGGTATAAAAAGAGTGATGAGATAAAATAGTTTGTGACGAAGATCGCAACTGCCGAGTAAACAACGGCGAGAATCGTCGATTGCCCTACTCCGCGTGCTCCGCCGTTAGTGTGATAACCGATATAGCTCCCGATTGAACTGACAATAAATCCGAACACTGCCGCTTTAATCACACCGCTCATAATATCGCTAAATTCTCCTAAACGCATCAACGTATCTTGATAGGTAATCGGATTGATCCCCAGAACACCCGTCGAAATCATATAGCCTGCACCGATCGCGATAAAATCAAACCATATAACCAATAGAGGCAATGAGATTACTGTTGCGATAATACGCGGAGTGATTAGATATTCTTTGGAATCGACTCCCAAAATGTCAATAGCATCGATCTGTTCACTTACCCGCATTGTTCCCAGTTCGGCTGCCATTGCACTGATGGAACGGGAAATCAACATCAGAGAAGCGAATACAGGACCAAGCTCACGGGTAATAGAAAAATAAACCGTGTATCCGATGAAGCTCTCTGCACCGAATTGATGGAATCCGTTATAAAGCTGTATAGCCAAGACCATTCCCGTAAACAATGCCGTCAGTGAGACAACCCCTATACACCCGAATCCGATCACTTCAATCTGTTTTAAAACAATTTTATATCGTTTAAAAGCAAGCGGGTACACCTTAAACAATTGTATTTGAAATAATATAAATAGTCCGAACCGCGTTATCGTCTCATAAAATTGGACAAACGGACGGCCGATATAACCTAATAATGTCTCTAGCATAAGGGAATCCTTCTTTTCATCCGCTAAGTTTACCAAAATTTCCATTATGACACGTGGCAATTTTCATAACTTTCTTGCTACAATAAAGGATTAACTTTATCGAGGAGCTATGGATGGCTGAAAAAGAGAAAGAAGAAACTGCCCCGGAAGAAGAGGGAAAGAAGAAAAAGGGGAATATGCTCCTCGTTATTATCATCGGAGTTTTGGTTCTGATTTTAATCATCGGTGGTGTAGTTGCTTTTTTAATGATGGGAAATGATGAAGCTGCAGGAAAAAATGCCGAAGCAACTCATAAAGAAGCTCCGGCTGCTGCAGAAGGTGAACATGCAAGCGGCGGCGAATCTTCCGGAGGGGGAGAAGAAGCATCTACAGAGATCGGTTTGATGTTCCCGCTTGAAACTTTTACCGTCAACCTTCTCTCAGAAAGCGGTCGACGCTATCTCAAAGTTGAGATGAATCTGGAAATGGGCGGCAAAGAACTCAGCCCCGAACTTGAAGAGAAAAAACCGGTCTTTAGAGATATTATTATCCGTATCCTCTCTTCTAAATCATTAGAAGAGATCTCTACAGTCAAAGGGAAAGAAAAACTCAAAGAAGAGATCGTGCATGAACTCAACAGACATCTCAAAGACGGCAAAGTTCAACACGTTTACTTTACAGACTTCGTGGTGCAATGATCGGCATTGACCTCATCAAAACCGATCGGATGAAACGCTTAATCGAGCGTTTCGGCGACCGATTTATAAAACGAGTCCTTTCTCCACACGATATAGCTTTATATAAAAACCACCGTAATTTTGCAGGTCTCTGGGCTACCAAAGAGGCCTGTGCCAAAGCTCTAGGCTGTGGCATAGGCTCCGAATGCGGTTTTCACGACATAATCCTCTCAAAAACCCAAAAAGGGGCTCCCCTCATCTCCCTAACATCAAAAGTACGCGACAATTTTGGTATTACTGACACATCGGTATCCATCACCCATGATGGCGACTATACCATAGCCGTTGTTGCGTTGGAATGTATAAAAAGGCAATAGAATTATGAATTCACCCGACTTAATCAGTATCCCAAAATATGCGGCAAAAAACCGTCTCAGTATCCACACCGTTATCAAAAAAACGATGAACGGCGAACTGCCTACATTGGTCAAGAACGAAGATGGCAAAGAGGTGACATATATCGTCCTTTCAGAAGCAAAACAGCCTCTCCCCTCTTCCGAACCTTCTGAAAGTTTTGATGAAATCGATTATAAAAAAGAGTATGAGCAGCTTCACCGAGAATATCTACTGCTCAAAACAAAATACGAAAAACTGCTCGAACAGCAATGAAACGGCTAAACCGCTTTCTTGAATTTTTAATCTCTGTTAAGATGGCGTATGCTCATTTTCTTGCATACTGTCAACGTACTCGCAAACAATAGTATCTTCATTGCACGGTTCTGAATATCCCGAAATCGGATCATTCTGAAATTCTGCAAGATTATCCGAAACAAAATGCCAATTGATCAGTTTCCACCAGTTTGCGAGATAATCGGGTCGCCCATTTCGATAATCAATATAATACGCATGTTCCCATACATCACAAGTGAGCAGCGGTGTGCATCCGTGACGTATCGGCGTATCGGCATTGCCGGTTGTCTGAATCTCTAATTTACCAGCATCTGTGATAACCAGCCATATCCATCCCGAACCGAAAAAGCCGGCTGCCGCAGCCAGAAATTTCTCTTTGAACGTTTCCATCGATCCAAAATCCCGTTCAATCAAAAGGGAAAGTTCCGCTGAGACTTCCGTAGCACTGTTGAGAAGCCCTTTCCAGTAAAAATCATGATTATAGACCTGAGCGGCATTATTGAAAATACCGTCTTTCGCTTCCATAATAATTTGATGCAAAGAACTCTCCGCATATGGAGTCCCTTCGATCAATGTATTGAGTTTATTGACGTATCCGGCATGGTGTTTACCGTAATGGTAAGAAAGTGTTTCGGCAGAAATATAAGGTTCCAATGCAGATTGCGCATATGGCAATGTCATAAGTTCATGTTTCATTTTAATCCTCCTAAAAAAGAAAGTATTCACGGAACATAGTAACTTATA
>NZ_JAQTQR010000029.1 GCF_028712165.1 Sulfuricurvum sp.
GACTTGAGGGTTACTAATTCTACACTTAATCCCATCAGGGCGTCCGCATTATTTTGCTGGGAAGATAAAAGAGATTTATAGGCAGAGATATTTTCAGCGTAAGCGATTAATTCGGCTTGTTTCTCATCGTAAATGGATTGCTTGATAAACAGGTATAAAAAAGAGGAAAATAAAATAACCAATGCCGCCGAAGCGACAATGAGTTGGAAGAGAAAGCGTCGTCTTATACTTCTTTTGGAAAACAAAAGCGGTATCCACGGCGACGTACCGTCTCGATGGTTGTAATACCGAGAGGTTTATCCATTTTTTGACGGATTTGGTTGATCGCAACCTCGATAACGTTTGGCGTTACGAGTTCAGGTTCTTCCCAGATCGCATCAAGCAATTGTTCTTTTGAAACAATTTGGTCACGGTGACGTGCAAGGTGAGTCAATACTTCGAAAGGTTTCCCTTTGAGTTCGATCTCTTTTTCTTTATAGATGATTTTTTCCTCTTCAGGATTGATCGTCAAATCATCGATTTCGATGATATTGCTGCCGCCGAAACGCAAACGTGCTTCGACACGGGCAACTAGAACATCAAAATCGAACGGTTTACGGATGTAATCATCAGCACCGGCGCGAAGCGCTTCAATTTCACTTTCGTTGTCATCACGTGCAGAGAGAACGACGATTACGGTTTTAGGGGTGTTGGTTTTAATGTCAGGGATTATATCGATGCTGTTGCCATCCGGCAGCATCCAATCCATCAAGATCAAGTCATAGTTACGGATATCGAGATAGTACTCTCCGTCTTTCAAAGTCTCGACGACATCGCTTTGGTAACCGAACTCTTTTAGCCCTTCTGCGAGGGTTTTGTTGAGGGTTACTTCATCTTCAATGATCAGAATGCGCATTCACGCTCCTCGGTGCGAAATTTTGCGGAAATGATACCACAATTTTAGGAAAATTTAAACTATTTTTCAATTTATTTTAAATATTGGAATTTTTATAAACAAAAACGGTGCTTCTTGGAGAGAAATTTCCTCTCAAAATAAGAGAGAAAAAAGGGCTATTTTGCAGGATTCGGGATGATTTTAATCTCGACGCGACGGTTGGCCTCACGTCCGGAAGGGGTGTCATTGGTCGCGATCGGTTTGCTTTCACCGTATCCGACAGGGCTGAGACGTGTACTCTCTACCCCTCTGTTGATGAGAGCGGTTGTAACACTTTGGGCACGCTGCTCGGAGAGTTTGAGATTGTCCGCATCGCTTCCGACATTGTCGGTATGCCCTTGAATCTCAATTCTAGTCTCAGGATATTTGATCATAACATTGGCGATATCATCTAAAACCGGATTAAAGTTAGATTTGATTGCCGCTTTGCCCGTATCGAAAGTAATACCGCCCGGCATATTAAGATTGATCGTATCACCTTGGCGCTGTACCTGGACACCGCTTCCTTTGAGCTCTTTATTGAGTTCCTCTTGCTGTTTATCCATGTAATAGCCGATTCCCCCTCCTGCAGCTGCGCCGATGGCGCCGCCGATGAGGATACGTTTTGCACTGTGGTTACCGGTAGCCGCTCCGGCTGCAACACCCACAAGCCCTCCGATAAGTGCTCCGCTTTGTGTTTTGGAAAGACCGGTTTGGGTTTCCGCACATCCGATAAATAAGAGTCCTGCTGTGAAAAGTGATAAGACGTTACGTGTCATGGTTTTTCCTTTGTCTATTTAAGAGTTTTATAGAGGGGATTATATCGTGCAAACGTGAATCAATTGTTGACGAGGAGAGGTTTAAAACTGTGTTGCGTGTTGTACGCCGACACTGCAGTGAGGAAGGATTGTGGGTTTTCGAATACTCAATAAGAGCTCTTTAATCAAAGGAAATTGCTCTTTAAGCGTAGTACTCAGAACTTCGAGGGCGGTTTCGATAAGCTCAAACTGCTCTTTGTGCATTGTCATCTCAATCGCTTCCGCTACCTCAGCATAATTGATAAAAGCTCCATGTGAGTAGGGGTAGTCGATCGTGCAATCGATATACACTTTTTGAGGAGTAGTGCGTTCATGCTCGAGAATTCCGATGATGGTATCAAAGGTGAGATTCTCGATTAGAATTTTCATGCGACCCGTTTTTCTTCGCCTTGGAAAAGACGGATGAAATTCGGTATGTGTTTATAAAAGAGGATAAAGGCAATGAAAAGTACCGGTGCATGGAACATTTCAGGATAAAGGACAAATGATGCCACAACAAGGGCTAGAAGCCCGAGCATCGATGAAAGAGATGAAATACGGATCGTTTTGGCCGCGACTGCCCAAACTGCAAGAGCGATTACCGTAGGGATAGGTAACATGACGGCCATAACGCCCATACCGGTTGCAACCCCTTTGCCCCCCTCAAACCATAAATAAGGGCTGAAGCAGTGACCGATGACGGCGAGAACGGCAACCATCCACTGAACACTGTCATCCATTCCGTAATATTTTGCGGCGAGGACGACGGCGATCCCTTTGAGTGCATCGAGAGCAAGCGTTGCGGCACCGAGTTTTTTAGCCAATGAGGGATTGGTCTCTTTGACGACACGAAGAACATTGGTTGCACCGATACTTTGAGAACCGGATTCCTTGACGTTGACTCCGGCAAATACTTTTGCGAGAATCAGTCCGAAGGGGATACCTCCGAGCAGATAGGCGATCAGATAAAACTGTACGTTGTGATTAAATAAAAAATCCATTAGGTTCCTTTTTGGGATAAACAAGACGATATTATAATTCACCGATGGTTACAACTGCCTAAAAAAGTGCTTAAGAAAGTTTTGCCTTCAAGGAGTGGGGGATATGAGTTTGGTTATAATAACAGCTTTACCGAATAGAGAAGGAATACGGGTTTGAATACCGAAGAATTAAAACAAAAAATTATTGATCTTAAAAGCCGTCTTAGTGTCACCGTCGTGGCACACTTCTATCAACGCGACGAAGTGTTCGAGATGGGCGATATCACGGGCGATTCGCTTGAACTGGCTAAGCGTACGATGGCGGATGATAAAGAGTTCGTCGTATTTTGCGGTGTCGGATTTATGGGACAAAGCGTCAAAATTCTCAGTCCCCATAAACGGGTTGTTATGCCGAAAGTCGCCTGCTGTGCAATGGCAAAAATGATTGACGGGCTCTATTACGACCAGTCGATCCAAAAGCTCGAAGATGCGGGAATCAAAGCGGAAGATATCTTACCGATCACCTACATCAACTCCGATGCTGCCGTAAAAGCACGTGTCGGGAAAATGGGAGGGATGGTCTGTACCAGCTCAAATGCCAAAACGATTATCACCAATGCCCTCGCCGAGGGGAAAAAGATTTTGTTTGTCCCTGATCGCTGTTTGGGTCAAAATATCGCGAATATGATGGGACTCAAATCGTGCGTGATCGGAGACGGAACCGACCCAAAAGAGGCCGATATTATCTGTTATGACGGCTTTTGCTCCGTTCATCAGCTCTTCAGTGTCGATGACATCGAATTCTACCGCAACAAATATCCGGGGATTTTGATCGCCGTCCACCCTGAATGCGACCCTGCTATCTGTGATCGTGCCGATTTCGTCGGATCGACGTCCCAGCTGATCAAATACATCACCGAACTTCCCTCAGATCAAAAGGTGGCGGTCGGAACCGAGTTTAACATGGTCAACCGCCTTCGCCCGAGCAACACGTATATTCTCTCTTCGACAAAACCGGAATGTCCGACGATGAACGAGACGACGCTCGAAGATTTATACCTCACTCTCAAAGCGATTGAAGACGGTGCGCCGATTAACGAAATTTTTGTCGATGAAGATACGGCGTATTGGGCAAAAATCGCGTTAGAGAGGATGATGGCGCTTTAAATTTGTTAGGATTTGAAAAGGAGTATTAATGAAGTTATTTTTTACACTACTCTTTGGATTATTCAGTATTAGTGGATGTTCTGTTATAGAACCTCATATATCGAAAGAGTATAAAGTACATACTGGTTCCATTGAAGAAGGTTTTAAATGTGCTGAAAAAAGTATTGACTTAATCAGTAAAGAACAACCAAATTGGGAAAGTAAAGTCACTAAACGAGATAGCTTGAATAAAGTTTTTGAAACTGGTGATTTTGATGAATGGAATAGAATGTGGTTTCGCGTAAAAATACAATTTTATGATGATTCAATACAAATTGATGTTAAGGGTACTGGACCATATTTACATGATCTGGGTGTTGAACAAGCGTTAAACGGTTTTGCTCCATTAATTGTAAAGTGTTTAAAGGAATAGTTTTATAAGATTATTATTGTGGTAGTAATACATGCTACAATAAAATAAAACTTTTGAAAGGGTGGTTATGATGGATGAAAAAGAGCTGATTTTACAAAAACTCACCCTTTTAAAACCCGAAATAATGCAAAGCTATCACATTACGTCACTCGCCCTTTTTGGTTCATTTGCCCGAGGAGAGCAGAGTATATCGAGTGATGTCGATTTGCTCGTCGATTTCTCCAATACTCCTGATTTACTCCGATTTATCGAACTCGAAGAGAAGATAAAAGCGGTATTAGGACGAAATGTCGATTTGGTTCCCCGTAGAAAGCTTCGACCAGAGTTGTTTGCGCAGATTGAAAATGAGAAAATAGCGGTATGAAACGCAATTATGTCTTGTATATCGATGACATACTGCGAAGTATCGATAAGTGTGAACGATTTGTCGAAGGGTATGATTTTGAAGCTTTTAAAGCGGATGATAAAACAGTCAGTGCATGTGTCCGTGAAATCGAAGTAATCGGTGAAGCGGCGAAACAGATACCCGATGAGATTACAAAACACTATCTCAATATTCCGTGGTCTTTAATGGCAAAAATGAGAGATAAGATGATTCATTGGTATTTTGATATTGATGAAGAGATTGTTTGGAAAGTGATACAAGAGCAGTTTCCGACTCTTAAAACGGATATCGAAAAAATGAAAAAAGAGATGATATAAAAGAAGGATGAAATAAGGATGATCGAACAATTTATCCGTGAGGTATTGGCTGAAGATGTGGGGCGTGGCGATCTGTATGCGCGGGTTTCCGAAGCGGTACCGGCCAGTGCAAAAATCATTGCCAAAAGTGACGGTGTTTTGGCGGGTGAAGAGTATCTGCGTGCGCTGGCAGAACTCGAAAAGTTCAATATGGTATCGTATAAACGTGACGGCGAACGATTTGTGAAAGGGGACGTGGTGTTGAGTCTCAGCGGCGATTCGCATACCCTTCTTCGTATCGAGCGGACGCTGCTCAATATGCTGCTGCATGCCAGCTCGATTGCGACATTGACTCGCCGATATGTCGATCTGATCGCACCCTATGGAACCAAACTTCTCGATACACGAAAAACCCGTCCTCTTTTGCGCAATTTTGAAAAATACGCGAGCCGTATCGGCGGGGCAACGAATCATCGGATGGGATTGGACGATGCTCTGATGCTCAAAGATACCCATCTCAAAACGATAGATGATTTGGATGGGTTTATGGCGGAAGCGCGTAAAAATATTCCGTTTACTTCCAAAATCGAGATTGAAGCTGAAACCATAGAAATGGCAAAAAAAGCGATGGAGGTAGGTGCCGATATCGTGATGTGCGACAATATGACACCCGAGCAGCTTCGTGAAGTGGTGGAGTACAAATGGGAACACCACAGCAGCGTCTTGCTCGAAGCAAGCGGGAATATCACCCTGGAGACGATTGCGGAATATGCCAAAACGGGTGTGGATGCAATCAGTACCGGCTCGATGATCCATCAGGCCAACTGGATCGATATGTCAATGAAAATGGATTAATACGTGGCCGACGATCAAGAAAAGACCGAAGAACCCACCTCCAAGAAGATTGAAGACGCCCGAGCGGAAGGGAATGTCGCCAAAAGTCAGGATATCGTCGGGGTTCTCGTTTTATTCGTTGCCATTTTGGGCTTGATTATGATGTTTACGTTCATTGCGGAACGTATTCTCAACCTTTCGCGCTATTATTTTTCACTTATGGGACAGCCTCTAACGAGGGAGCTGATGTTTGATATGGCATTCGTCACATTTAAAGAGTTTTTAATTATAGCACTGCCTATCAGTATTATCGTTGCGGTTGCCGGAATTGTAGGGACGGTCGCTCAAATCGGATTTAATTTTACGACGAAACCGTTAATGCCGAATTTTTCCAAACTCGATCCGATCAAAGGGCTCGGTAATATGTTCACGCTCCAAAAAGGGTTGGAGTCGATTAAAATCACCCTCAAATCATTGACGGCGCTGGGGATCGGATTTCTCTTTTTTTGGTATTACATTCAAGAACTTCCGACGGTAGCGCTGTTTACTCTGCAAGATCAGATGGGATGGCTACGGGATAAAATGATTGTACTTGCCGCAGTCATGCTCATCATCATCGGCTTTTATGCACTCATCGATCTTTTCTTAACCCGAAAACAATATTTTGATAAACTCAAAATGTCAAAACAAGAGATCAAAGACGAATTTAAAAATATGGAAGGGGATCCGCATATCAAGGCTAAAATCCGCCAGATTCAGTTTCAGGCGGCACGTAAGCGGATGATGGCTTCTGTCCCCACAGCCGATGTGGTAATAACCAATCCGACCCACTATGCGGTTGCGATTATGTATGATGAGACGAAGCACAATGCTCCCGTTGTAGTGGCAAAAGGGGTAGATAACATCGCCATACAGATCAAAAAAATCGCACGTGAAAACGGGGTTCATATCGTCCAAAATCCTCCGCTTGCGCGATCGCTTTATAAAGAGGTAGAGATTGATCGGGCAATTCCGGATATGATGTTTGCTGCGGTTGCTGAGGTGTTGGCATACGTGTATAAGATGGGTAAAAAGAAGAAGGAGACGCCGTAATGGATCGCTGGGTCAAACTGTTTGCGAATAAAAAAACGATTGCTGCGGTGTTTTTGGTCATTATGATGATTTTGGGCATTGTTTTATGGCAGTTGGAGAAGAAAGTGACTTCACAAACGCTGGAACGCCTAAGCGATCAGCTCACGCTGGCACTCAATAATCAGCTCGAAAAAGAGCGCTCCGTCGCATTGCGTTACGCCCTTATTCTTTCTCAAAATACGGCACTCAGCGACGCATTGAAAAATGATGATGAGGATAAAGGATTCAAAATCCTTTCAGAGGGGATGGAGTCGATCAAAGTCAATACGGATGCGTTGATCCGTTCGCAGGTAATTACGTCGGATTACGTTATTTTCGCCCGCAGCTGGGATAACTCGTATGCGGGGATGCCTCTGGATTTTAATCGTCCCGATTTGCTTTATTTTCAAACGCACAGAAATCCACGTTCGGCAATCGAAGTGGGGCGCAAACTCGGGGTGAAAGCAACGGTTCCGATCTACTATCAAGATAAAATTAACGGATTTGTAGAGGTGGTATCCTTTTTCGAATCGACACAGGACTATTTCGATCGTCTGGGAATTAATCTCTATATTCTAATGGACAGCCGATTTTATGATACGGCCGTATTTATGCAGGAAAACCCCGGAATCGGAAAAAAATACATCTTGGCAAATGCGAAATATACGCAGAGTGATTTAAAACTTCTGAGTGGAATAGACTTTAATGTCTTTAAACACAACCGTGTCATTTTTAGCGGCGGGCGCTATCTCTTTTATGAACCGATGAAAAACGGTGAAGGGGAGACGATAGGTGCCTTTGTTTTCTCTCTTTCTCCGAAGCAGATTAAAACGTATGCCCATTCGGACGAAGAAGATATCTCATTTCTTATCCATCTTTCACGTAATGAGCTTTATGATGTCATGGTTAAAAAATCGCTTGACAATGCATTGTTCCAAAGTGTGTACGATAAAGATCTCCTCTATCTCAAAGATACGGTGGCTCCTGAAGATCGGGAACTGTTTTTACAAGAGGCACATGATCGGCTGAATGCCTACTCCAAAGAAGAGTTGATCGGGATTATGTTGGATTATAAAGTGAATAAAAAGATAAAAGGGGAGATTCGATGAGAGTATTATTGCTGGAAGATGAATACATGCTACGAGTCAGTATCACCGAATTTTTGGAAGACATGGGATATGAAGTGTCCGGATTCTCTAACGGGGAAAAAGCGTTTGATGCTATCTATGAAACCCATTTTGATCTCTATCTCCTCGATGTCAACGTTCCGGGGATGACCGGGTTCGAGCTGCTGCGGACGCTTCGCAAAGAGGGAAACAAAACTCCGGCTATTTTTCTCACCTCTATGGTAAATGTCAGTGATTTACAGGAGGGGTATAAATCGGGATGCTGCGACTATATCCGCAAGCCATTTGATCTGACCGAATTGCAGATACGGATTATGCATGCCCTCAAAAGCTATTATCACGATGGGGAAAACAAAATCGATTTCGGTTCAGATCTGATTTACGACACTGAAAATTTTACGTTGACCCATAACGGACAGAATATCGCTCTCAGTAAAACTGAAAAAGAGATTTTTACGGTTTTACTCAAACACACGAACCAAGTGGTATCGGTCGAGATGTTTCAGGATGAAATCTGGGGCGAATACGTCGATCCGGCAAACATACGGGTGCAGATCAATAATTTGCGTAAAAAGCTTCCGATAGAGATCATCCAAAATCGGCGCGGGCTGGGATACATCATTGAACGATAATTTCTACGCGCTTAAAAACGCTTTTTTTTATACGATGCTCGTTGCGGTATTGCTGTTGGCCCCGACATATCTGTATGTCACCTATATGAAATACGTGTATGAAATACAGTATGAGTTTAAGCTAAAGCATCAATCGCATCTGATTTTACGGACTATGGAAGAGTTTGATCCAAAAGAGACACAGCCTTTTGATTATCCGCGGTTTCGTTCGTTTCAGTCAGGATTGTATGATGAACATTTTAAGCCTGTTTTCAGTCTCATCAATAAGCCTCTGGAAGTGCAGGAAGTTGGATATCATGTCCAAAACGGATACGCCTACCTGGTTGAGGCGCTTCCGGAGGGACGATATTTTGATGCATCGTATCTGGTGGTAGGAGGGGAGCTGTCGTATGCACGAATTTATCAGGATGTCGTCGTCATTCTCCTCTCTATTGCGGCACTGATATTTGTCCTTTCTCTCTTTTTTCTGGATCGATTCGCCCTTCCGTTTCAACGCGTTAACAAGCGTCTCGATCAGTTTATCAAAGACTCGATGCATGAGATCAATACCCCTCTCTCGATTATCAATGTCAATATCGATCTCTATAACCGTTCCAATCCCACCAATAAATATCTGCAGCGGATCAAAGCGGCAACCAAAACGTTGGCAACCCTTTATAATGATATGGACTATTTGATTAAAAACGAGCGCTTGGCATTTGAATATGAGCGGATTGATTTGAGTCACTATCTGCAAGAGCGGATTGAGTATTTTTCGGAAGTTGCGGCATTAAAAAACATTACGATTCAGCCTCGTATTGAAGAGGGTGTTTTTATCGTATTTAATCCAACCCAGTTACAGCGTATTATTGACAATAACCTTTCTAATGCGATTAAGTACTCACATGAAGAGGGGATGATCACGGTCGTTTTGGAACATTTCGAGAATCGATGTACGATGAGTTTTCAAGACAACGGTGTCGGGATTGAAGACGTAAACCGTATCTTCGAACGTTATTACCGCGAAAACCGTGATAAGGGTGGATTCGGCATCGGATTGAATATCGTCAAATCAATTATCGATAAAGCGGGTATTGAGCTTAAAATCGACTCTGTCTACGGCAAAGGAAGTACGTTTAGCTACACTTTTTACCCTCCTCTTTCGATTGACGCATAATTTCCTCATTTTTTACATTAATTTTACACTCCTTCTTTACAATGCTAGGTGAACATTAGAACAAGGAGAGCCAATGCGAATAGCAATAATGCTTGGAATCGCCACCCTTTTGGGAGCGGCAGATTTATCGCAAGTGATCGAAAGCCCGGATGCGACGGCTATTTTGAAAAAAGATGCCCTTCCCGCACCAAAAGTGTATGCTATGCCAGAGGGGTGTATCAGTGAAGATCCTGCAGTCATTGCACGTGGGAAATATTTTTTCCATAATTTGAATGGAAAAGATGCTAAAGATCCTGCGCCGGAAGGGTTGGTCAAAATGCTCCCTAACGGGAAAGAGAAACAATTCGGGAATTGTGTCGCTTGTCACAATATCGAAGGGGCTAAAGGGTACGGAAATATCGGACCTGATTTGAGCAACTATAAAGGGTTGTTTATGGACAGCGGTGCGCGAAAAGCGGAGTTTGTTTATCAAAAGATTGCGGATGCACGTATCGATAATCCGGTTACCCACATGACGATCAACATGACCAATGGGTTGATGAATGAACGCGAAGTGTGTGATTTAACCTCTTATATCGTATCAAAAAAATAATTACCAAGGAGAAACTATGGAACGCAGATCATTTTTAAAAAGTTTTGGAGCAGTTGCCGCTGTTTGCAGTGTGGGATTGCCTCAAATTGCAAGTGCAGATGAAGCAAAAAAAGTCGTTGGACCAAATGAGATGAGTTATGACAATGCTGTCGCGGCGATTACAGGTGGAAAACCGGTAACTCCTTCGGCAAAAGTTGTTGTTTCGGCACCGGAAATCGCGGAAAACGGTGCGGTTGTACCAGTCAAAGTAACGGTTGAAAGTCCTATGACAAGTAAAGATTATGTCAAAGCTATTCATGTATTGGCATCTAAAAACTCTAATGTCCGATGTGCAAACATCTATCTTACTCCTGCTAACGGCGAAGCCTATTTCGGTACCCGTGTCAAACTTGGCGGAACACAAGATGTGGTTGCGATCGTAGAGATGAGCGACGGAACGTTCTTAAGTGCAAAGCAAAATGTCAAAGTAACCATCGGCGGATGCGGTTGATAGTACCTGTGTGACATAAATAACGAAAAATATAAGGAAAAATACTATGAAAACACTGATTAAAATCAAACCGAAAGAGTACAAAGTAGGTGAAGTTGTCAAAATTGACTTTATGGCGATGCACCCGATGGAAACCGGAATGCGTAAAAACAAAGATACGGGAGAGATTATCCCGGCGCAATACATCAACGAAGTAAACTTTATGTTTAACGATCAGTTGATTACGAAAATGGTCATTTGGGAATCATTATCGGTCAATCCGTTATTCTCGATCAGTTTCAAAGTACCGGGTGAGGGAACTCTTAAAGTAATTGCCAAAGATAACAAAGGGCAAAGTGTTGAGACGACTCAACAAATTACCCCTAAAGGATAAATAATGCGTAATCTGTCTATAAGTGCCGCATTGATTTGTCTCGCACTTTTGAGTAATGCCAATGCTGAAGAGAAAATGAGTATGAGCGATGCCGATAAGGCAATGTACGCTGAAATGCTTGAGAATAATCCGGCGGATATGGATGTTGCTGAGGGCGAACAATTGTTTAGCGGTATGACGACTCTGGATGCTTACAGCAAAATGCTAGGGGTTAAAGAGAAAGATCTGCCGGCTTATATTTCCGGGTTTCCCCGTTATGTTGATGCAGCCAAAAAAGTAGTGACACTCTCTCAAACAATACAAATGGCAGCAGCGGATGCAGGTAAAACGGTTCCGAAATTAGAGAGCAAAGAGATGCTCAAAATGACCGCGTATGTCAAATCATTGGCAAACGGCAAAAAAACATCGATCGATGTCAAAGCTAATGCGCAGATGAAAGAGATGATGAAGCTCGGACAAGAGGTGTTTGAAGAGCGCCGCGGCGGTCGCGGTCTCTCATGTAACAGCTGTCACAGTCCCGATATTATCGGACAGCGTCTTCGTATGCAGCCGCTTCCGGATTTGGGTGTTAATAGAGCGGCTGGAACATGGCCGGCATACCGTATGACAAAAAGTGAAACGACATTGCTAGACAAACGTTTCCAACAATGTATGGACAATGCGCTGTTAGCAAAAATCCCATTAGGCTCTCGTGAGATGGTAGGACTTGAAGTTTACGTTACCAATAAAACAAAAGGCAACGAGATTCAAATCCCGGGCTTGAAGCGCTAAGGGGGAGAGTATGGACGTATCACGCAGAGATTTTTTCCATATCGCCGCTGCGTTAGGGATCGGTTTGCCGACGCTCGGCTCCGCTGCTTCAACCCCTAAACGGGCGGATGAGGTAGGATTAAAAGATATTTATTCATTCAATGCCCGCGGAAATGTGACGCTGTTGCATATCTGTGATATGCATGCACATATCAAACCGCTCTACTGGCGTGAGCCTTCGACGCTGATTTCGGCGCCGAATTTGACCGGAACACCGGGTTTTTTATGCGGTGAATCGTTTTTGAAACATTACGGCATGAAGGGCAAAACGCTTGATGCCTATTTCGACACCCACATGAATTTTGATGCTTTGGCACATAAATTCGGGAAAATGGGGGGGATTGCCCATATGAAAACCCTCATCAACCATATCAAAAAAGAGCGCGGTGCGGATAATGTTATGCTCCTCGACTCGGGTGATACCTGGCAGGGTACGGGATTGGCGCTTAAAACGACCGGTGAAGCGATCGTGAAAGCACAAAACTACCTCGGTGTTGACGTCATGGTCGGTCACTGGGAATTCACCTACGGTAAAACCCGGGTGAAAGAGCTGATTGAGATGCTGAATGCAACGTTCATCTCTCAAAATATCATCGGAGACGATTCATTTGCCGATGATTTTGAAGAGCTGATTTTCAAACCGTATACGATTCAAGAGCGGGGCGGAGCGAAGATCGGTATTATCGGTCAGTCGTTTCCGTTTACCTCTACGGCAAACCCGAAAGAGTTTACTCAAGGGTGGAGTTTTGGTCTCCGTTTGGATACCCTTCAAACGTATGTCGACAAACTTCGCAAAGAGGAAAAAGTAGACTGTGTCGTCGTGTTGTCGCATGACGGATTCAGCGTTGACCAAGAGGTTGCGCGACAAGTCAAAGGGATCGATTTCATCCTCAGCGGACATACGCATGACCCATCGCCGCAACCGACGGTTATCAACGGTACGGTCATCGTTATCGCAGGAAGTCACGGCAAATACATCGGGCGTTTGGATATCGATATCCAAAATCACCGTGTCAAAGGGTATGAGTATAAGCTGATCCCTGTTGCAGCGAACCTGATCCCTGCTGATCCGGAAGGGGTTGATTTGGTTAACTCTCTTTATGCTCCGCATGAGAAAGAGTTTAGCGAAGTACTCGGTGTGACCAAAAATATTCTGTACAAACGTGATACGTTCCATTCACCGTTCGATGAACTCATCAATGATGCGATCATCGATACGATGGATTCGGACATCTCGTTTACACCGGGATATCGATGGGGTACGACGGTGCTCGGCGGTGATGAAATCACGATGGACAGTGTTTATGATATGACGGCGATCACCTACCCGAATGTCTATACATTTGAATTGACCGGAAAACACATCCGTTCACTTCTCGAAGACATTGCCGACAACGTATTCAATCCGAACCCGCTCTATCAGCAAGGTGGAGATATGAGTCGTCTCGGCGGTGTGACCTATAGCATTAAAATCAGTGCACCGAGCGGAAAACGTATCAGCAATATTTTAGTCAAAGGGAAACCTTTGGATGATAACAAAACGTACAAAGTATCTTCATGGGGCGGTAATTTGCAAAACGCAGGAACCAATCTAAGAGATTCTCTGACCCGTCCGGTCTATGATGTGACGGCATCGTACATCCGACGTCAAAAAAATGTCAACATCGACGGTCACAGCAATGTGGATATCCTCGATTACGACTGCGGTTGTCCACGTAAAGGTTCAAAGGGCTGCTAAGCCCTGCGATATTTAAAAACTTAAGGAGTTAAGAATGAAAATGATGAAAATTAGTATGGCAGCAGCTGCCGCATGTTTATTGACAACATCGGCGTATGCCCTTAAAACAGAAGATCGCGTTCTTAAAGGGAATATGCAGGTTGAGTATACCAAAGTCCCGGGTGATGTTAACTCTATTCAAGAGATGTTAAGTAAAGGTGAGTTTTACGGACGTCTTAGATCGAATGCTTTTTGGTGGGATTGGGATAATGAAAATCATGGAGCTAAACCAACGGATGATCAGAACATGTGGGGTCTTGGTGGGAGTATGATTTATAAAACCGGATTTTTCCGCGGTGTTGCTGCTACAGTTGGTTATTATGGAACGACTAATATGGTCTCTGAGAGTACTGTAGGTACAACAAATGTAGGTAAAGCAGGTAAAGATACGTATCATACTCGTGCAGATGGTAGTGAGGGAGGTATCGGTGTTTTAGCTGAAGGTTACCTTGAATATAAAGCGGGTAAAACAGATGCAAAAGTGGGACGACAGATTATTGAAAGTACACTTTTAGCATCAAATGATACAAAAATGATTCCAAATACTTTTGAAGCTGCTGTTGTTGAAAATAAAGATATTGCAGACACTAAATTGCGTTTAGGGTATATTACACAACAAAAATTGCGAGATCACCAAAACTTTCATAGTATTCTAGCATATCAAAAACGTGATGAAAATGATGATTCAGCTGGTCATGCAGGACTTTCACTTGCTAATATTGCAGCTGCCGGTGCAGATGCCAATCCTGATATGATTTTTGTAACAGCTGAAAATAAATCACTAAAAGGTTTAAAACTTAATGGTGACTATTACAATATCAATGGATATTTTTCAACAGTTGTTGCTGAGGCAAATTATCAAATTGCTTTAGGTAGCGATTGGAAATTGACACCGGGTGTTCGTTACCTCAAACAAATGGATGATGGTGCTGGAGCAATTGGTGGTCCATCTTTGACTGGAAAAATTACAGCGGGCAAAGGTTATTCTAATATCAATAGTGTTGATGCTAGTATGTGGGCAGCACGTTTAGTATTGGAAAATGGACCATTGTCAATGATGGCAGGATATTCAGCGGTAGCAGATAATGCAGATATTATTGCACCTTGGCGTGGGTTCCCTACGGGCGGATATACCCGTTCAATGGCACAATACAACTGGATGTCAAATACGAAAACATGGATGCTACAAACATCATATGATTTCAATAAAGCGGGATTGGTTCCTGGGCTTAAACTCTCAGCTGATTATGCGGATATGAATTATGATGATGCAAAGATTTTGGCTAAAACAGTTGCTTATACAGACCGCACTATTTTCCATGTGGATGCGATCCAAAGCTTTAAAGCAATTCCAAATGCTGAATTTAAACTCCGTTTCGCAACTGTAAATGCGGATAAAAAACCGGCAGATACAAAAGATTACGATTCATACAACGAATATCGCTTCGAGATGAACTACCTCTTTTAAGGGATAAGGGATGCGATTTTTATTGCCTTTATGTATCTTCGTAATGGGTCTCAGTGCGTATGAACTGCCGCTGACACCTAAACAGATCACTCCAGAGGTGACCTGTTTTTTCGGTAAACCGGAAGCGATGAATAAAAGTAATAACGGCAATATGGTCAACACCTGTTATCTCAATACTGCGAAGGGCTACGTCGTCATCGACAGCGGCTCTTCATACAATTATGCGGCATCGGCATACAAAAAGATGCAAGCGATCAAACCGTTACCGATTACATTGGTAGTTAACACGCATGTTCATGACGATCATTGGCTCGGGAACGGGTTTTTCACCCAAATGGGAGTTAGAGTTTTGGGTTCGGATGATTTCAACGTGAACGCGGATACGCGTGAGCCGACTCGAATGCAAACCTATATCTCTCCCGAAGCGTATGCTAAAACGGTTCCGACACTGCCATCTGAAATAATCACAGCGGATGAAAATCTGAGTGTCGGAGATCAGATTCTAGAATTTCATTTTATGAAACAGCGGGCGCACACTGCCAAAGATATGGTACTATTTGTTCCAAAAGCTCAGGTTCTGTTTGCCGGAGATCTCGTATTTAACGATCGTGTTCCCTCACTCAAAGGAGGAGATATCAACGGTTGGATTGCAGCACTGGATGAGCTAAAAAGCTACGGTGCCAAAACGATTGTCGGAGGTCACGGATATCGAACCGATAAAGATGCGATGACTATGACTTATGCGTATTTGAGTGAAATGCGCAGTGAAATCCGAAAAGCTCTTGATGAGGGACTCGGAATAGAAGAGACAATCGACAAGGTTAAAATGCCGGCTTTTCAATCGTTGCATATGTACGATTCAATGCACCGAGGGAATGTAGAAGCAGCGTATCGCACGTTGGAATGGGAGCAAAAATGAAAAAAATAGTGATCTTGTTTTTAGTGTTGGCGTGTGCAGCGTTTGCGGATACCCGCTTGGCTGAGCCGATACCGTCAATAGACAAACCCAGAGAGGTTGTTTTAGGGGTGAGTTCGGGTGATGATGAGACGATTCAACATGTACTCAGTACCGCGAACAATGTCTTAAAATTTTACGGTCCGGAAAAAGTTCATATGCGCATTGTGGCATATTATCACGGTATACGTACCGTCTTGAAAAGAGAGAAAGAGTTCGCCCCGCGTGTTGATGCACTTCAGCAATACGGAGTCGAATTTGTTGCGTGCGGAAATACCATGCGGACGAAAAATATTCAACCCTCAGAATTGATCGACGGGGTTGAGATTGTCAGTGCCGGTATCGCTGAAATTATTGAGCGTTCCGCTGAGGGCGCTGTTTATATCCATCCATAAGGAGTTTTATTATGAAAGCAATTGTATTAGTAGTTTTAGCAGGGTTCTTGTCCCTATTTGGCGGTGATTTACACCTATTCAGTGCTCCGAATGCCGATGGGAAACTCACCCCGACAATGATTGAAAAAGCATTTGAAGGCAACGGTTTTGTGATAGCGGCAGACTCAGAGATGACGGGGCCGTTTACAAAGCAGTTCGGTGGCAGTGATTTTGCCGTTTTTAACCTGATGACGGTCATCCCTAAAAAAGAGGCGGCGTCTTTGGTTAAAACCCATCCGGACGGCGGTATTTTTGTACCGATGGGCGTCGGTATTTATCAGCGTAAAGGGGAAAGTGATTTGCATGTTTCGGTTTTGACTGCCGATGCGATGCAAAAAATCGCCGGATTTAAAGCACCTGAATTTGCTGTGATCGAGAAAAAAGTTTTTGCAACGCTAAAAACCGTTCTTCCGAAAACGACAAAACAGACCTTGAGCGGCACTTCTTTACCGGCTGAGGAGAAATTACTAACTCGATTTGTGAAAAAAACTGATATCACAAATTGGCAAAGCGATAAAGACGATACAGAGATGATGCTCGAAGAGGGGCTTAAACCTGCAGGATTTGTCTTGTCTAACTTTACCGATTATCAGTTCATGTTAACCGAGAACGGGGATGAGAGTCCGTTTAGTTTTTACGATACCTACTCTATCTGTAAACTCAAAGTAATCTATACGGTAGCTAAAACCCGTCCGGAAGCTGCAGCATTTGCACCGTGTACACTGATGGTCTATAAGAAAAAAGATGCAGGAGAGATCGTTATGGGATTCCCTGGGGTTTATAACTGGATGAGCAGTGCACGGGTAGAAGATGCCGAAGCAAAAGAAGTGTTAAAACAGGCTCAAAAAGACTTTGAAGGGGTACTTCAAAGTACGGTGGAATAATTTAACTATTTCTTAATACTTTTCTTCTTATACTGTGCGCAACTGAGGTATAAGATGAACAAAATCTTTATTAGTGTCTTTTTTACCCTTTTAACTTTTATTGTACCGGTTTATGCTTCATCCGTTTCTGCGGAGAAGCATCAAGTAGTTATTGGTGTTTTGGCTTTTCGTTCCAAAGAAGACACCTTAAATGAATGGACACCGCTCGCTCATTATTTAGATAAAAAAATCCCTTCCCGCACTTTTATAATCAAGCCCTTCAGTTATAAAGAATTCAATGAAGCTGTTGCTAAAAAAGAGCTCGATTTCGCCTTTACCAATCCGGAACATTACGTTTATTTTTCGGCATTGTACGATGCAACAAGGATTGCAACCCTAATTCGTGCAAATGTCGGCGGGAATGAACTAAAAGAGTTTGGCGGTGTCATCATATCTCGAAGCGATAGGAAGGACATTAATAGATTAGAAGATTTAAATGATAAAGATATCGCCGCCGTCGATAAACTCTCCTTGGGCGGATATTTGGCTCAAAGCAATGTTTTGCTCTCAAAAGGAATTGATATATCCCGAAGTGCCAAAGTAACATTTACCGATATGCCGCATGACAAAGTTGTTTATATTGTTGAAAGCGGTTCTGCAGATGCCGGATTTATCCGTACCGGTGTTTTGGAAAAGATGGCAAAAGAGGGAAAAATCGACCGGAATGATTTTAAAATCATCAATCCCCAAAATATCAAAGGTTTCCCCCAAGCACTCTCTACTCAGCTCTACCCGGAATGGCCGTTTGTAGCGTTCAAAGAGACCGATCCCGAATTGGCCAATCAGGTAGCGGTTGCCTTGCTCTCGCTTCCGCGTGGCTCTGAAATACCGAAAAATGCCGGTTATTACGGTTGGAGTATTCCTCTTGCCTATGAGGGAATACGGGCAATTATGGAAGAGATGAAAGTTCCCCCCTTTGATAAAGCCCCGGTTTTTACCGTTAATGACGTTATCCGAAAATATGCATTGAGTATTATTGTGCTACTGGGGACATTGAGTGCAATATTGCTTTTTTTAGCGTACCGATTGCGCAAACTGGCTAAAACACTCAAAAAAGAGTCGCAGGCACTGCAAGAGCAGATAGTTATCCGTGAAGAGGCGCAAAAATATCTTAGACGGATTGCCAATGTTTTTCATAATTCCCGGGAGGGGATTATAATCACCGATGCATCCAAGATCATTATCGATGTGAATGAAGCATTTTGTGTATTGACAGGCTATAGCAAAGAAGATGTAATAGGACAAAAACCGATGATTTTGCGTTCCGGACGGCACAGTCCATTTTTTTACGCGCAAATAGATCAAGCGCTTGAGAGGGAGGGGTCATGGCGCGGTGAGATATGGAATAAGAAAAAAAGCGGCCAGGAATATGCCGAATTCTTACGTATTGATTCCGTACGCAATACGGATGGTGATATTGAAAATTATATCGGTATCTTCAGCGATGTAACCGAGCATAAAAAACAAGAAGAACAGCTGCACCGTTTGGTCAATTATGATCCTCTGACCAATCTCCCTAACCGTCATATGTACATGACTTTGGCAGAACAAATGCTCGCTTTTTCGAAACGCAAAGGCTCCAAAGCAATTGTGGCTTTTTTGGATTTAGACGGATTTAAACAGGTTAACGACGGCTACGGGCATGCTATGGGAGATCGAATTTTACAAAAAGCGGGGGCATGTTTGGCTCAACAGCTGCGGCAAAGTGATATTATCGCCCGTATCGGAGGAGATGAATTTGTTATTCTGTTAAGCGATATTAACAGTAAAGACGCTCATGAACTTTTAGAACGGATACTCGAAGCATTGAAAGAGCCGATTGAGGTTGACGGTATTACGATCACTATCGGAGTCAGTATCGGTGCCACCTTATTCCCGGATGATTGTGAAGAGATCGATATTCTTCTTCGTCACGCCGATGCAGCTATGTATCGATCCAAAGAGATGGGACGCAACCGTATCACCTATTATACTTCTGAAGATTTCAAGTTTACTATTTAACTAGGAAACAGATGGGTTAAACCATGCTATAATCGCCCCCCTAAATGCTTTGGAGGGGTTTGTATGCCGCTTACACTGATCGATTCAGCCCGTCATATCGTATTGATCGTACATAAAAATCCTGATGCCGATTCTTTGGGTTCGGCATGCGCTTTTTATTCGTATCTGCTTCGCAGCCAAAAAAAAATCACCCTTTTTTGCGTTTCGGACAACATAAATCAAAATCTCGCTTTTTTGCCGTGGTTTGATAAGTTGAGCAACCGTTTTCCCGAAGATGCGGACTGTATGGTCAGTTTTGATTGCGGCAGTTATGAACGGCTGGGGATAAACAAATCGTTGCCGCTTATCAATATCGATCACCACATCAGCAATGATGATTTCGGTACCTACAATATCGTCGATACTTCGGCTATCAGTACAACTGAAGTGGTTTATGATTTTTTTGTTGCCAACAGTATAAAAATCAATGGTAAAATGGCGCTTTCGCTTTACGCGGGACTGATGGATGATTCTAAATGTTTTAGTGCGCCAAAATGCAGTGCCAAAACGTTTTCAATGGCGCATGATCTTATTGAGTTGGGTGCAGAGCACGCATTGTGCATCGAGTGGCTTTATCACCGCCGATCGCTCGCATCGCTTCGAATACGCGGTGCACTTATGAAGCAGATGAAACTCTTGGCAGACGGGCAATTAGCCCTTTTCGAAGTACCACTCTCTCTTCTAGAAGAGACAGGTGCTGATGTCGCTGAATGTAAAAGAGTGGTAGAAGATGCATTGGGGATACGCAGTGTTCGTGCCGCAATGATTCAAATCGAACACCCTCGCGGAGGATTAAAACTCTCGTTGCGTACCGATGGAACCATTGATGCTTCGAAAATTATGGGTCATTTTGGCGGCGGTGGGCATGTACACCGAGCAGGAACGCATTTAGAACAGGGAAATTTTGTAGAGCTCGTAGAGAGTATGACGATGATGATAAAAAAGGGGTTTGAGTGAGAAGAGGTCGAAACGGTTCAGGAATTATTGGATGGATATTGGTGGTTTTAGTATTAGGAGCCGTTGGATTTATGGGCTTTTCGCCGAAGTTTGAGCGTCAAGCTCCGCAAGTTACCATTTCTCAGGATGGGTATTGGAATTTCAGAGATCCTATTCATGTGAGTGTTGAGGACAGAAGCGGGCTCAAATCGTTTAAAGCGACCATCTCAACGCCACATGATGAATGGGTAGTCGTTGAAGACAATACACCGTCTCATGAGGCAAAAAGAACATTTGATATTCTTCCTCCTAAAGGGGTTCGTCGTGTTGAATCAACATCCGTAACCCTCACCATTAAAGCGACAGACAACAGTTTATGGGGTCTTTTCATGGGGAATACTTTTAAACAAGAGTATACCCTTGTCATCGATCAACGCCAGCCGACCCTTGCGATTATCGGCAACTCTTATAAAATTCAAAAGGGGGGGACGGCAATTGTTATCTTTAAAGCCGAAGATGCCCATCTGCAAAGCCTGAAAATCGAAACCAATTTCGGCAAGACGTTCATTGCTCAACCGTTTGTGAAAGAGGGATATTACGCCTCATTGGTTGCATGGCCGGTGCAAGCAGAAAGTTTCAGTGCTACCGTTGTAGCGCGTGACAGTGCCGGAAATGTGGCTAAAAGCACAGTGCCTCTTCGTCTTAAAGATCATGTATACCGTACATCGAATATTGAACTCAGCGATGCGTTCTTAGAAGGCAAGATTGCAGAACTGGCCAATACCTATGATCAAACCGCAGGGGTAACCGATCGATTGGAACAATTTAAAATTATCAATGAAAAAGTGCGTGCGGATAACGAAAAAATCATCCATGATGTCACTTCAAAAGTATCCGATACTATGATTACCGATTTTAATCCTCAACCTTTTTATCCGTTGGTAAACGGTCAGAAAGTTGCCGATTTCGGTGATCACCGTATTTACAGCTACAAAGGGCAGCAAAACATTTCGTCAGCTTATCATATGGGATTGGATTTGGCCAGTGTCCATATGGGATCAATCATCGCTTCTAACGGAGGGAAAACGGTTTTTGCACAGCCTAACGGAATCTATGGGAATTTGCCGATTATAGACCATGGATTCGGCTTGTACACTCTTTACGGGCACTGCTCGGAATTACATGTACAAGAAGGCGATAGCGTCAATGCCGGACAAGAGATCGCTAAAACCGGTCTTAGCGGCTATGCGATGGGCGATCACCTTCATTTCGGTGTCTTGGTACAGGGGATTGAAGTTCGTCCGGAAGAGTGGATGGATACTAAATGGATCCATGACAATATTACCGATGTCATTGAGAGTGCCAAGGTTATTATTAACCAACACTGAAACACGGTATAATTATAGTAAGTTGAACGAGCTAAGGGAAATACGAATATGTTGCAAACAACGATAGGTAAAAGTGTCGAACTCGTAGGTATCGGTTTGCACCGAGGCTCGCCTGTTAAATTACGCCTCGAACCGTTAGGGGTAAACAGCGGTATCGTCTTTTATCGCAGTGATGCCGGAGTATCGATCCCTCTACTCCCTGCCAATGTCGTCGATACCAAAATGGCTACCGTAATCGGTAAAGACGGGGTGACCATTTCTACGATTGAACATATGCTCTCAGCGATTTATGCGTATGGGATCGATAACCTCCGTGTCATCGTGGATGCAGATGAAGTTCCTGTAATGGACGGTTCTTCAATGAGTTTCTGTATGCTTCTCGAAGAGGCAGGGATTGTACAGCAAGACAGTGCCAAAAAAATTATGCGAATCAAAAAAGAGGTCATCGTCCAAGAGGGAGACAAGTATGTCAAGCTGATCCCCTCAAATGACATGAATTACGATTTTACGATCAAATTTCAACACCCTGTTATCGATAAACAGAGCTATATTCTGAAGTTTACGAAAGAAAACTACAAAAAAGAGATTGCACGTGCACGTACTTTCGGATTTGTACACGAAGTGCAGTATCTCCGCTCGAAAGGGCTCGCTTTAGGCGGAAGCTTGGAAAATGCGGTCGTCTTAGACGATAAAAAAGTCCTTAATCCCGAAGGATTGCGTTTCGGCGATGAATTTGTACGACATAAAATTCTCGATGCGATCGGGGATATGTCACTCATCGGGATGAACTTTATCGGCAATTATGAAGCGTTCGCAGGGAGTCATGATCTAAATCACAAATTGACGCTCGAACTTCTCAAAGACCCTGCCAATTACGAAATCGTCGAGCTCGCTACCGCTGAGTCAAAAGAGTTGGCAAAAGCGTATGCATGATGCCCTCGTTATCGCACTCAGCTCTCCGGTTCTCGTCGGTATCTACAAAGACGGACAGTTAGTCGAAGAGATAAAAAGCGAGGGGATGAGTTCGGACGTATTGGCAGAGATTTTTGATTCGCTGCTGAAGCGTTACACTTTTTCCACGTTTATTTATGCCAAGGGTCCCGGAAGTTTTATGGGGATCAAGGTCACCTATCTTTTTCTAAAAACTCTCAGTATTACGAAAAAAATCCCCCTTTTAGCATGTGATGCTTTCTTTTTTAACCAAAACAGCCCCATCAAAGCAGTTGGAAAGCTCTATTTTGTTAAAAATAGCTCTACAATTGAGGTGGTTCCGTTAAACTCTCCGGAGATTATCGGATATGAGCTCCCCAAAAATATCGATTTAGAAAAATTTGATTCGGACAATCTCCCTTTTTATGGGATTGATGCCGTAGGATAAGGAAGTTATTTGTTTGTCAGTGTACCCGCAACAAGTGCTAATTTAGGACCGGGATTCGATTCCTTAGGGCTTGCCGTTGATTTACGCAACCAAGTCGAATTGGTACCGTCTCGTTTTTTTGCCGTTTCGATCAAAGGGGAAGGGGAAAATAACCCCCGTCTCAAGGGGAACAACCTGTTCGTCTCAATTTTTAACGAACACTATCGTCGTTTGACTCAAAAACGACAAAACTTCAAATTTACGTTCTACAACCAAATCCCGATGTCACGAGGGCTGGGAAGCTCATCGGCCGTTATTGTCAGTGCCATCAGCTGTGCGCATGAAGCGGCAGGCGTCAAAGTATCCAAGCGTCGTATCCTCAATCATGCACTTGTGTATGAGTCTCATCCCGATAACATTACACCGGCAGTGATGGGAGGCTTTAATTCGGCGATGGTAGAAAAACAAAAAGTATTCTCTCAGCAAAAACATCTTCCCGATTATCTCAAAGCGGTTGTCGTTATACCGAACAAACCGATTTCAACTGCCAAATCACGAACAACTCTTCCAAAATCGTACAGCAAAGAAAATGCGGTCTTCAACCTTTCCCACACAGCGGTGACGGTAGGGGCATTTTTTAATGAAGATTGGGAGATGCTTCGCCTGGCTACTCAGGACCGGTTTCACCAAAAAGTACGGATGAAAATGCTGCCTGAATTGTTTGCTGTCCAAAAAATGGCTTATGAAAACGGTGCGTTGATGTCTACTCTCTCAGGGAGCGGATCGACATTTTTCAATATGGTATACGATCAAGATGCCCAAATGCTTGCCGATAAATTCAAAGCGGAATTTACTGATTTCGAGGTCAAGATTTTAGGCTTCGACAACGATGGACTTATTGTCGAACGGTAAATAGCGAAGCGTGGGCACTCTGCTTAAGAGAACTCAGTATTGGCGTAGCCAAGGGGTCTTTGCCCCGTTGGCGTTAAACAATGAAAATAAAAGAAAGTATTGGATATAATGGCGCAAAAGTTACATCAGCCTATACGCATGTGCGTGGTTTGTCGTGAGCGCTTCGCTCAATCTGCACTTTTACGCCTTCAATGTCGCAATGGGTTTTTGGAACCTTATGCTCATGTTGGGAGAAGTTTTTATATGTGCCGATCCTGTATCGACCATAAGAAGACTCCGGGTCAACTGGCTCGTCAATGTAAAAACGGCGCAACTGTAGCGCTAATGAATCGGTTAAAGGAGATCATCGTTAATGATGGATAAAGTTAGAGTTCATGAAATTGCCAAAGAGCTTGGTATCAATTCAAAAGAGGTAGTGGATAAAGCAGCCGCAATGGGGCTCAATGTAAAAACTGCCTCGAGTTCGGTATCAATCGAAGAAGCTGAGCAAATCATGAACTATATCATGAGCGGGGCGTCTACGGAAAATACGGCACCCAAGTCTTCTACCAAGTCAGCTTCTGTAGATGAAGTTCCTGCCGATGTCACTCCGGTTGAAGAAAAAGTACAGGCCGCAGCTCCGGCAGTAGAGATAAAAAGTGAAGTCTCAGCAGAAGTAGTAGTGGTTGAAGAAGCTCCAAAACGTTCAGGGCTAAAGATTGTCAAGAAAAAACGTCCGGTAGAAGAAGAAATTGTCGTTGCTCCTGTTCGCCATGAGAGTACACATGTATCCAGCTACGGAAAACTGAGTGAGCAGGCGCAACGTGAGTTGGAAGCAAAGCGTGCGAAAAAAGCTCAAAGCAATAGCGGACCGGTTCAGAAAAAAGATCAAGGTGTTCGTCTTGATATCTTCGGCGGCGGAATTTCCGATATCTCAATGGATTATGAAGAAGATCAAGTCGTATTGATGGACTTCAATGATTTGGGTGCAAAAGTTGAACCTGAAGAGGAACAAAAACCGAAAGAGAAAAAACCGATCGGTCGTAATGCCGGTAAAAAACAGGGTGCTAATCGAAATAAACCTCGTCAAGTTTCCCGTGAAGCACGTAAACGCTATACGAAAGATGCAAAAGAAGACGAAGTGATTACTCACGTTGAAATCGCAGAAGACGTTCGTGTCTATGAATTTGCCGAAAAAGTAGGACAAAGTATTTCTGCGGTTATTAAAGTCCTTTTCGACCTAGGGATGATGGTTACCAAAAATGACTTCCTTGGTAAAGATGAAATCGAAATTTTGGCAAGCGAGTTCGGTGTTGAAGTCACTACGGTCGATCCGAAAGATGCCTTTAATCTTGAGACGGCATACGATGAAGCGCACGAAGACAGCGAAGGTGCGGTAGAACGTCCTCCGGTTATTACCATTATGGGTCACGTTGACCACGGTAAAACATCTCTCCTTGATGCAATCCGTAATGCCAAAGTTGCTCACGGTGAAGCAGGGGGTATTACTCAGCATATCGGTGCTTACTCGGTAGAGCAAAAAGGTAAATTGATTACGTTCTTGGATACTCCGGGGCATGAAGCGTTTAGTGCTATGCGTTCACGCGGTGCGCAATTGACCGATATTATCGTTATCGTTGTTGCAGCGGATGATGGGGTTAAACCTCAAACCCGTGAATCGGTAAAACATGCACAAGATGCAAAAGTACCGGTTATCGTTGCGGTCAATAAAATGGATAAGCCGGGTGCAAATCCGGATATGGTCAAAGCTCAAATGGCCGAGCTTGGTCTTAACCCTATAGAGTGGGGTGGAGATGTCGAGTTTGTCGGTGTTTCTGCGAAAGCGATGACCGGTATTGATGAGCTGTTAGAAGCGATCTTGCTCCAATCCGAAGTGATGGAACTCAAAGCGAACCCAACCGTAATGGCAAAAGCGGTAGTTGTTGAAAGTACCCTTGAAAAAGGTCGTGGACCGGTTGCTACGGTAATCGTTCAAAACGGAACCCTTCATGTTGGAGATAACATTGTGTGCGGTGGTGCTTATGGACGCGTTCGAGCATTGATCAATGACCGTAAAGCACAACTTCAACAAATCGGACCGAGCCAAACAGCGGTAGTCGTCGGTTTGAGCGACGTACCGCCGTCGGGTGAAGTAATGATGGCGATGGAAAGTGATCGTGAAGCGCGTGAAGTAGCACAAAAACGGGCTGAGTACGATCGTCATCGTGAACTTTCATTGAGCACCAAAGCGTCATTCGATGATTTGACCTCGTTGATTGCCGAAGGTCGTATCAAAGCGCTTAAAGTGGTTCTTAAAACCGACGTTCACGGTTCTCTTGAAGCGATTAAATCCGCTCTTGCAGAATTGCGCAATGAAGAGGTTAAAGTTGAAGTGATCTCCAGCGGTGTCGGCGGTATTACCGAAAACGACGTTGCTTTGGTCAACAACAGTGAAAACTGTGCTCTACTTGGATTCAATGTTCGTCCTACCGGTAATGTCAATGCTATGGCAAAACAAATGGGTGTAGAGATTAAGACCTATTCTATTATTTATCAATTGATCGACGATGTTAAATTGTTGCTCGGCGGTATGATGGCTCCTCAATTCCGTGAAGAGAATACGGGTCAAGCCGAAGTTCGTGACACGTTCCCAATGCCGCGCGGTACCGGAACAATTGCCGGATGTGTGGTTGTTGACGGTAAACTCGTACGCGGCGGAATGGTTCGTGTTATTCGTGAAGGTGTTGTTATCCATGAGGGTGATCTTACCTCTCTCCGTCGTTTCAAAGACGACGTCAAAGAGGTTGGTAAAGGACTCGATTGTGGAGTTGTCCTCAATGGTTACACCGACGTTAAAGTGGGTGACGTAATCGAAACCTTCAAAAAAATTGAGACTAAAGTAACTCTGTGACACCGGCACAAATTAAAATCAAACGAACGGAGTCGATTCTCAAAGAATTGATTCCTGAAGCCATCAGCCAACTCTCTGATGCGCGCGTGCGTGAAGTGGATGTCATTGATGTCCATTGTTCGCGTGGCCGGAGTGATGCTAAAGTGTATCTCGATCCGCACGATTATACTCCTCAAGAGCAAGCGGTTTTTTTAAAACTGCTCGAAAAAGCCCGTCCGATTATCGAAGAACATTGTATGAAAGATCAAGGGTGGTTCCGCAGCCCGCGTATGACCTTCGTCTTTGACGATACCCTCAAACGCAGTCAAAATATCGAGGCGTTATTCGCCCAAATCGCCAAGGAGAAAAAAGATGAGTCTTGAGAGCGACATCAAAAAAATGGTCGAATCAATCGGCTTGTCATTGTATGATACAGCCATTTTCAATGAAAATGAAAATACAATTTTCCGTGTAAGCGTTACTGCTCCGGGCGGTGTGACATTGGATAAATGCGTTGAAGCGACCCATCTGATTTCCCCATTACTGGACGTTACATCACCTGTCAGCGGTGACTATCGTTTGGAAGTGAGTTCTCCCGGGATTGAGCGCAAACTCAAAACATTGGAGCACTTTGTCCAGTCGGTAGGTGAAAAAGTTGCTTTGAGTACTATTTCAAAAGAAAAATATGAGGGTGAAATGGTCGGCGTTGAAAATGACGAGATCATCCTAAATACCAAAGAAGATGGCGAAAAACGAATCCCTTTCCGCTCGATCAGCAAGGCCAAAACCTACTTCGAGTGGTAATGAATACCGCTGTCATACACCATGCTATGAAACTCGCGCTCGAAGCAGCGTGGGACTATCAACTCCTCACTTTTCCTAACCCTGCCGTCGGTGCTGCCTGTATTTCCGAAAACGGCACAATACTATCCGTAGGCGCCCATAAAATTGCAGGCGGTCCTCATGCCGAAGTCTATGCTCTACGTGATGCCTATACTGCTTTAAGCGGCGATGTGTCGATAGCAAATTCGGACGATTCTCACCACATACACGAATACTTGCGTACCCACCACAATAACCTCTTTAAAACACTCACAATGGCGGTGACATTGGAACCGTGTTCTCACAGCGGAAAAACCCCTTCATGTGCTTTATTGGTTCGTGATTTAGGGATAAAATCTCTTTTTATCAGCTATAAAGACCCCAATCCGGCTGCGGCCGGCGGTGGCGAAATAGTGAGTGCATCAGGGGCAGAATGCGTTTTTGGGGTCATGGAAGCAGAGGGGCAAAAACTGTTGGAGCCATTTTTAAAATGGCAGCAAGATCCTTTTGTGTTTTTCAAATGGGCACAGCGGCTTGATGGGACGATCGATAACGGAACGATCAGTTCTGCCGTTTCACGTACACATATGCATGCATTGCGTGATAAATGCGACTTGATTGTCATCGGCGGAAATACGGTACGGGCTGATCGACCGACACTGGATGCACGGTTGGTGGGCGGCAAAGCTCCCGATGTATTGATCTATTCCCGTGAGGGGGAATTTGACCGAACGATCCCTCTTTTTAATATTCCCAACCGAAACGTGTTTATTGCATCTGATTTTGAACCGATTCGTCATTATCGTTTAGTAATGATCGAAGGGGGCGCAGGGATGTTCCAGGCAAGTCACACTGTAAGTGATTGGTATCTCAGTTACATTGCACCCAAAATCGGAGGCGGTTCACAAACTCTTGGAACCGTTACAGAGGATTTTGAGGTACTGCACGCTAAAATCACCGATAATATTATCCTTTGGATGAAGAAAAAATAGGAACGTTTATGACCAAGCAAGAAAAAATCGTATCGATGTTCAATGATATTGCCCCAACGTATGACCGAGCCAATCGAGTCCTGAGCATGGGTGTCGATACCTTTTGGCGTCGAAAAGCATGCGATTTGGCATTTGGTTATTGTTCTACTGATACTGTCGATTCTATTGTCGATGTAGCATGCGGAACCGGAGATATGATGGGATATTGGGATCGTCGCGCAAAGAGAGCAAGAATAAATGTAAAAGAGATTGTCGGTGTCGATCCTTCCGAAGGGATGGTCGGTGTCGGACGGGAAAAATTTCCGCAGATGTCGTTTCATATTGCCCCGGCAACCGAGCTTCCAAAAGGTGACGGTTCGGCAGATATTATCAGTATTTCATACGGTATCCGCAATGTAGTCGAACGACAAGCGGGATTGGGTGAATTTAACCGTGTCCTCAAACCGGGCGGATTAGTCGTGATCCTCGAATTCATGAAAAATGAAAATCCCTCTGCTCTTGGAAAAGTACGTGATTGGTATATGAACAATGTCCTCCCTCGAATCGGTGGATTGATCTCTAGCAACTATGAAGCGTATCGTTATTTACCAGATTCCATCGAGGGGTTTCTGACTGTGGCTAAAATGAAAGCCGAACTCGAAGAAGCGGGTTTTGAAATGCTTTATACCAAAAGTTTTTCGATGGATATTTCGACCTTGATGATTGCCCGTAAAAAGTAATCCTATGGCCTCTACACTTAGTGTCTCTGCTCTGAATGAACAGATCAAGATACTCCTCGAAACCTCATTTGAATTTGTCAGCGTCGAGGGGGAACTCTCCCGTGTCACCAAACACGGCAGCGGACATATCTATTTCACCCTCAAAGACAATGAATCCGCGATCAAATGTGTTATGTTCAAAGGCAACGCCGCACGTTTGAAGTTCTCTCTCGAAGAGGGGGCTCATATCATTTTGCATGGGGCCCTCAGCCTCTATAAACCGCGCGGTGAGTATCAGATCAATGCATTCAGTGCCGAACCTTACGGTGCGGGGGCATTGGCCGTAGCGTTCGAGCAATTGAAACAAAAGTTAGAAGCAAAAGGGTACTTCGACCCTTCACGTAAAAAATCCTTCCCAAAATTTCCCCAAACAATTGTACTGGTGACCTCTGCAACGGGTGCGGCATTGCAGGATATGCAGCGGGTGGCTATGAGCCGTTGGCCGTTGGTCAAGCTCGTTGTTCTGGATGTTTTGGTTCAGGGAGCCAGCGCAGCGGGACAGATTGCCGATGCGTTGCGTTATGCCGATACGCTAAATGTGGATGCGGTCGTTGTCGGGCGCGGTGGCGGAAGCATCGAAGATTTGTGGCCGTTTAACGAAGAGATCGTCGCCGATGCGATTTTTGCGATGCAGACTCCCGTAATGTCGGCAGTAGGTCATGAGATCGACTGGGTGATCAGCGACTATGTTTCCGATATGCGCGCTCCGACTCCGAGTGCCGCGATGCAGATGCTCCTCCCCGATCAAAATGAGCTGTTTCAAAGCATCGATGAAATTCGATACAGTGCGTACGGTATGGTGGCTCAGAGATTGGAGCGCAAACGCGAACAGCTCCTATCGATGCAAGAGGCGTTTAAACGTCACGGTGTTGAACATCGTTTAGAGGTTCAGAGAGAACTCATCAAAGAGCTAAGAGAGCGTTTGGATCGTCAGATGGCACAACGGATAGAGCAAAGCCGACGCGAGCTTACTCCGCTGATGGAGAGGCTAACCCAGAGCATCGAATCGACACTGCGTCAGAAGCAGTTTATGATTACTCAATTAACTGAAGGGTTTACAGCCAATCATCCCAAAAATAAAAATAAAAGCGGATTTGCACAGATTGCCCGTGAAGGGAAAGTGATCGATTTGGATGTATTGAGCGTCGGAGATCAGTTTGATGCGATGAATGATAAAAAGGTTGTGCGGGCGGAAGTGATAAACATTGAAAGTACAATATAATTATAAAAAATATTCTACT
>NZ_JAQTQR010000030.1 GCF_028712165.1 Sulfuricurvum sp.
ATGAAATTACTGATATGGGAAAATTTCTCCGTTCATGGATAATGGATGAAGAAAGCGCAAAAGAAGAGTGCCGAAAACTCTCTGCGTCTATCACAGATGAAAAACTCGCTGCATTTTTTGAGTTTATCAATTATCAGGAAAGTTATCACATCGAGATAATGAAAAAATTATTAGGAGAACTAAATGGTTGAACAAGGTAATATCTATATACTATTAGCAGTTGTGGCACTTTTTGCATTTGTACTTACCCGTAAAAAGGGTAAGTAACTATAGTAATGCTACAGGGGCAATATACGATCCCTGGAACCGTTCAATTCCGAGAGCTTTGAGACTCTCTACCTCTTTCGATTCTTCGATATTTATAGCAATAATCGAGATACCCAGACTCCGGATGACATTATTGAAACTCTCTCTGCTTTTCCCGGTCTCTTTATCGAAAATCATATCTTGCAAATAAGCACTATTAGCTTTGATGTAATCAGGGCGAATGGCTTGAAGATAGTAGGCACCTGCTTCCGGGATCGTAAAATGATCGATTCCGAAACGATACCCGTACATTTTTATCATCGCACTGAGTGCCAACACCGCTTCAAGTTCATGAAGTGCTGTATTGTTACTCACTTCAAACCACAAGAGCAAATCGCTCTGACGGTGAAATATTTCCAGTTGGCTTCTCAACCATTGAATATTGGCATATTTTTTTACAAAATCCCCGCTCAAATTCAACGCTAACGGGGTAATAGGATTTTGCTCTTTAATATGGCTCAAAACTTTTTCAACCATATAACGATCAAGGGTATCAATCAGACCCAAACTGGTCGCGACAGGGATAAAATAGCCTGCCGAATGAATCGTCCCTTCGCGATCCAATAATCGTAAAAATATCTCTTCATGCAGAACACTCAGCTCTTCACCACGCTGTTCCACGGCACTTTGGAAAGCCAATAGCATACGTGATTCATCCAGACTTTTGAGCAGCTCTTCGCGCCACTCTTCACGTCCCAATACCAATGTTTCATCGTTTTCATGATTAATATCAATCGAAAAATTGCCCTGAATTTTGGCTTGTATTACCGCATGATCGGCGCGGGAGAAAAGCGATTTCAGTGTATCATTTTCACTGTAAGAGCCTACTCCGCACCCTATTGTCAAATACTCTGGAATTTCGGTATTGATATCGGTCATAATCTTACGCATATGCATCATAAGATTTTCAATCTGATGAATAACAAGACCCATTTCAATCGCAGGAATCGCTATAAAAAAGTCGCTTTCATTGAGTCTTGCTATCAGAGTATGGGGGAAAGGGGCCATTTGAGTATTTAATTCTTTAGCCAATCCAATGATTAATCTATGATATTGCTCATACCCGCATTCTCGTTTCAAGCGGTCAATTTCATCCAGACTCACCATGACATAGATGCCGGATGACAACAGCGCATCCGATTGAAGATAATCGGGAAGTTTTGCGGTCAAATAACGGCGGTTATAGAGACCTGTTTCCGCATCTTTATAGAGAAGTTCGTGATAACGGCGTAACGTCTCGTTTTCTCTCTCAAAAATATCTTTTACCTTTGCTACCATGGCGTTCATCGCCACCGTAACAGATCGAAATTCAGTGGTGAAAGGGATTTTTTTCTCAATAATAAATTCATTGTCAATAATCGCTTTTGCCTGTTCTCGAATCCGTTTAAGAGATTGAAGACTGAGGGAAAGAAGCAAATAAAGAAAGAGAAATACAACCGCTCCGATAATCAAAAATGTCTTAATCAAATCGATCAGGGTTAAGTAGAGCTGTCGGTATGCATTTCCCGTATGACCGCTGACTTCGAGAGTACCGAAACGGTTCCACCCCATCATAATATCACTTTTTGCACTTGCGTTATGGATCGGTACCATTTTGATAAACCATTGAGGAACATCGCTGACACGCATATCACTCTCACGATTGTACACTTCTTTGCCATCGATATCGACCAAACGAATCTGTTGATAATACCCGCTGTCATAGATAGCATTAATCATCGTTTCCATCGTCGACGTATCGGAGGGATCGGCAACTTTAGAGAGCGAAAGTCCTAACGAATGTGCCGTATTTTTGGCATCAGTATAGAGCTGATTTTGGACAAATTCGGTTGCTGTTCTAAAATTTAGCATCATCACGGAGACTAAAATGACTCCTAAAAAGAGTCCGAGCATCAATACCAGTTGTTTAAATAAGCTCATCGTTATTCCTTTTGTTTAGTAATTATAAGTTCATCCCACGGACGCCTTTGACGTGTTGCAGCCGGAACCATTTTACCGATTTGGGCTTGTTTGGCATTAAACAGCTCATCACCGCTAAAACTGTAAATCGGAACCAAATCATCACGTTGTGTTGCGGGGAGAATTTTATAGTTATAGTTATCCAGTACCAACGGAACCGAACGCGGTGTTGCATAGTAGGTTAGAACCATATGAGCTGTTTTAAACCTCAATGATTTTGCATACGTCATAAACAGTTTCGAAGTCGGGACACCGAGATCTTTGAGGGTAAAATATTTAGCGATTACATAGTCTTCACAATCGGCTCTGTCTTTTCCGATAAACTCATACCGAGTCGCCCAGTAATCACTGACACCCCACGTCTCTTTATCCGATGCATAAGGGGTTTGGTTGAAAAAATCGTTCACTTTTTCCATTTTTTCCATGTCATCCGCATCTTTGACCTCATTCATCATTTGAACCAATGCAATAGCTCTCCGTACGGCAAAAGGGCCATACTCTTTTTCAATCTTGTCTAAAAAAACTTTGGCAATAGAATATTCGGGAGAGCTAAGAAGAATGGCGGCAATTGCCGCCATGATGAAGAAAAGGGTAAACGTATTTCGCATCCCTTATGATAACGTAATTTTAAATAACCGTGTCAGTTATGACAGTTTCAACTTTTACCGTTACTGTCGGATCGGTAGCACTTGCACCATTCGATGTATAGACATCAAATGTATGACCGGACTCAGTTACCGTTCCGCTATGAGACCAACTATCAGTCTGAGTCAATTGTACTTTGTCGTTTGCACTGTCTCCAAGAATCGTCAAGGTATGGTTACTGTCCGTCATATTAATAACATCGGCATAAGAGAGGTTCGTTAGAGTGTGATCTCCATTCTGGCTCAAATTAATCGTTTCAATGTTACTGATTTTACTGCTGTCCAGTGCACTGAAGTCAATACTAGTACCAGTGAGTAAAATCAGTGAATCGGTGCCTGTTCCACCATCGATTACACTGTCCGCTGCATCAAATACCAGAGTATCATTGCCGACACCTCCATACAAGGCATCACTTCCCGTTCCACCGTCAAGTGAATCATTTCCGGCTCCTCCGAAAATCATGTCGTTACCGTTACCACCGGTGATTGTATCATCTCCTGCATATCCGCGAATCAAATCATTTTGTCCAGTTCCATGAAGGGTATCATTTCCTTCTGTCCCTGTCGTAACCGTTGATGTTGTTTCACTTACCGTAATACTGAAGTTTTCACTTACACTTGCCGTATCGCCGTTGCTACTTTCAGTGGCAGTCGCTGTAACTGTAAGATCAAGTGTTCCAGTGTAATTATCCGGCGGTAAAATATAGAGATTGGCTAATTGGTCCGCTGTCAATGTCCAACTACCGTCACCATTGTCTGTACCATTTGAAAGAATCGCACCACTCGGGATACCTGAAATCATTACACTTAACGTTTCTGATCCGTCCGTATCATTTAAAGATGCCGCTGAAGCCAAAGCAGTTAGTGCAATCGGTGCACTATAGGCAATGCCATCCACTACAAAATTAGCGTTTGAAAGCGCTAAAGAAGAGTCTTTCCAGGTATCTCCGCTATTAAGTACTAACCAGTCAAACGTATATTTACCATCCATCGTAGCAGTATAACTGTAAGAAGAATTGTTTATTTGATTCGGAAACTTACTTTCAGATGAATCAACCATAATATAGGATTTAACTCCGTTTGGATCGGTAACAACCAATATAACTTGGTCATTAAATCCTTTTGCGACTTCTGATTGAAGATCTTCTCCATTTTTAAGTGTATAATCCCATGACACAGTCATACCTGAAGTCATTTCGTAATTAGCCTGGGTTGTCTTACCGTCCATAATATCCACATATCCGGGATCATTTACATTTGTACCCGTTGGATCAAAACGATTATCCAAAGAACCAGCCGGTAAACCTAACTCAGCTTCCAAATTGGCTTGAGACACACCTGCACCCATATCATATTGGTTAACAACAACGTCTTTGGCACCTGTAGAAATGAGAGTAGCACCTTCATTAAGTACATTGATGTCAGCTATAGGACTTAGATTTGGAATATCAGCTACAGCTATCGTCGCTGCTACCGTTTCACTGTCGGTTCCGGTCGCATTCGATGGATCCGTTACCGTTACTTCCACTTTTGGCAAGTCGCCCCCGCCGTTTACAAGATCTGCTCCTGCTTGGGTCAAGGTCACATCGCCTGTTGCCGGATCGATCGCATAGACGCTACCTGGATTGGTGGTAAGGCTATAGACTAGAGTATCTCCGTCTTCATCATGCCCTGCACTCGTCGCAATCGGATCGCCCGCAGCAGCGCTGTTTTCTACCGGTGTCGCCGTAACCGTAACCACAACTGTCGGTGCATCGTTTTGAGCATTGTAGGTCGGTGTAGCACTATCATCCGCGGTTAACCCACCGCTATCGGTCGCAGTGAGGCTTACATCTGGAAGGGTTGTCCCTGCATTGACCGCAGCCACTCCGGCCGCCGTCAAGACAACATCCGTTCCGCTGATCGCGTAGTACCCCTCGCTGTTGGTGCCGGTTGTGAAGTCGACCGTTGGAGTGCCGTCTTCTTCGTCTGCTGCCGTGAAGGTCGCAACCACTGTCCCTGCAACCGCATCGTTCTCATTAAATGCAGCCGCTGCTGTTACGTCGAGCGTCGGCGCATCGTTCGTTTGCGTCGTCGCCGCTACCGCTTCACTGTCGGTTCCGGTCGCATTCGATGGATCCGTTACCGTTACTTCCACTTTTGGCAAGTCGCCCCCGCCGTTTACAAGATCTGCTCCTGCTTGGGTCAAGGTCACATCGCCTGTTGCCGGATCGATCGCATAGACGCTACCTGGATTGCTGGTAAGGCTATAGACTAGAGTATCTCCGTCTTCATCATGCCCTGCACTCGTCGCAATCGGATCGCCCGCAGCAGCGCTGTTTTCTACCGGTGTCGCCGTAACCGTAACCACAACTGTCGGCGCATCGTTAAGGTCATCCGTTGCACTATCACTTCCTGTTCCAGAAACATTTCCAGCTGCATTAGTGATTGTAGCAGAAATACTTAATGATGCTCCATCAGCTAATGCATCGTATTCGAACGTCAAACTGCCAGCCGTAATCTGATCTGCGGTAAGGGTAATCGGCGTTTGCCCTGTTACATTTAAAATATCTCCCTCTACTGCGCCACTCGGTAACATCACCGTAACCCCGACTGTGCCATTTATTTCATCATTAGTGAGTATTCCGTCATTATTTATATCTTCAGTGATAATAACTATAGGTGTTGATACGGAAGACATATTATTAGCACTATCACTGATAGTTGCGTCAACACTATATGAGCCCTGTACCAACGGTGAGCTATCTGGAATATCAACGCTAAATGTGCCATCTGATTGAACAATTGTTTCTAAAATTTGTACATTCCCTTCAGCGTCTGTTACAGCTAAAGTAACCTTTGCCCCAATTTCATCACTCGTTCCGCTTATCGTCGGAGTATTATCAATTGTATTATCTGCGGCAGTAACTGTCAAACTAGGAGGAACCGTATCTACACTGCCATTGTCATTAGCATTAGTACTGTTCCCAGCTAAATCACTTACACTTGCATCAACAGTATATGATCCATCTGCCAATGGAGAAAGTACATCGACACTGTAACTACCATCATGACCTACCGTCGTTTGAACCGTTTGAACATTCCCTTCAAAATCGGTTATTTTTAAAGTAACTGTTCCACCCAGTTCATCACTCCAACCAATAATTGTAGGCGTACTGTCATTTGTATTGTCCGGAGCCTCCACCGTAAGAATTGGAGCTATGGTATCGATATCACCGTTATCATTGGCATTTGCAGTATTACCTAAGGCATCACTAACAAACGCTTCTACAAGATATGTACCCTCAGACAACTCTTGAAGTACGTCGGCACTATAAGTCCCATCTTCTTGTACCGTCGCCTGAAGAGTTTGAACATTCCCTTCAGAATCAGTCACTTTCAATGTAACGGTAGCTCCGATTTCATCACTTGTTCCGATAATTGTCGGAGTATTATCATTGATATTTTCCGGTGCATCTACCGTAATAACCGGTGCACTTGAATCAATATTGCCACTATCCGTCGCAGTTGCAATATTTCCTACGGCATCACTTACTTTCGCATCAACAGTAAACGTTCCTTCTCCCAATTCGTTTGGTACATCTGCACTATAGGTACCGTTCGCTTTTACAACCGTAGTTATAACTTGTACAACACCTTCTGAATCTGTTATAGTCAGTGTTACTGTTCCCCCAACTTGGTTACTTGCTCCGATGATAGTTGGTGTTGTATCACTGGTATTACTCGGAACAAAGACAGTAATTGTCGGTGGAACAAAACTAACCACTATTGATTCACTGACTGTACTACTGGTACTACTTGTTCCCGTATCATTTACAGTCGTACTTACGTCCTGTGTCAAACCGTCACGAAGATCGAAGGTATCACCCGTATGTTCCGTATCCGTTACCGCATTACCGGCAGCCGTTTCATCATCTTTACCCTGTTCTCCACCATGTGTTACATCAGGGTTATTGTTATCGGTTTCACCATTGTGAACAGTATGTCCGTTTAATGCTAAAGCGTCCTTTACCGAGTTTACATATACAACAGCATCATCATGAACAAATATACCTTTGAGCAATGATGTATCGAAGTGGAGAGAACCACTGCCTGCAATCACTAAATCACCGGCACCTTGAAGCGTTACATCAATAACGATTTGTGCATTATTTGGATTACTTTTCGCACCGTATACAAGTTCGCCTTCATGAATAGCTTCACCTGCTTTTAACTGATGCGTGTGTCCTTTAGCGTCTTTAACGAAAAAAGTACCGTGTTCAAAAGATTTTACATATCCGATAATTCGTGCCATAGCAATCCCCTCAAATGAGAAATTTTATATTCTCAATTGTAGCGCAGGTAAAAAAACAATACTATTGTACTAAGGTACTAATTAGAGAAAAAACTAGGAGTGGAGAAGCAAAGAGAGGGCTAAGCGATCTTTGACATTGAGTTTTTGATAAATAGCCGTTGCATGAGCTTTTACCGTTCGTACCGTAATATCCAATGTATCCGATATTTCCTGATGCGTTGCACCATCACCGAGCATTAGCGCCACTTCACGTTCTCGCTTGCTCAGTGCATCCAGTATTTCAAGTGATTTCTCTTTTAGGTTATTGCGATTCTGCATTTGTGAGATCATCAGAGTAATAAAATCAGGGTGAAGCCAAATTTTTCCCTCTTCCAAAGCTTGGTAAACTGAATATAGATGTGATCCGTGCATCATGGCATTCCCATACCCCATCGCACCCAGGGCTAAAAATCTCTGTGCCTCTACAAAATTCGGGGTCATGGAAAGAACCATTACACGGTTTTTAAAAAACTGTTCAAGAGTTTCTTCTGAAATATCCGCTAAAACCTTATCATCTATCATAACGATAGAAGGAGATTGTATCTCTAACGAAAATTCAGACAAAGTAGTAGGATGCAAACTGCTAAGAATACCGATCCATCTTGATCTTAACGTAATGTCGTTCGATATTAAATACAATTTCATTTATCGCTCCGTAAACGTATATTGTTTTGCTTTTAAAATCGGTTTTAAAATATATTGTAAAATCGTTTTTTGACCTGTAACGATATCAACATTGACCATCATCCCCGGGATAATTTTGAGAGGTTTTGCCTTAGTCCCGAGATATTTTTTATTTGTTTGGATCTTTACAATGTAATATACATTATCATTTTTGTCAGTTACCGTATCGGGACTGATCGTTACAACTTTTCCGCGTAATGAACCGTAGATAGAGAAATCATACGCAGTTACTTTAACAATCGCATCTTGACCGGGGTAAATAAAGGCGATATCTGAAGGTTTCACTTTCGCTTCGACCAATAATCCCCCCTCAGTCGGAACAATCTCGATCAAATTATCGCCCGGTTTAATAACCCCACCGACTGTATTGACATAAATTTTTTGAACAATACCGTTGATAGGAGATTTAATAACCGTTCGGGTAACCTGATCGGCTAATTCTGAACTCTCTGCACCGACACGTTTATATTCCGTTGCAGCTTGATTGAGATCCAGCTGTGCTTTGGTAGTATAGGCAGAACGTGTTTCACGGATCTTACTCCGTATTTCATCCATTGCTGCATTAATTCGAGGAATTGAAGCGATTAAGGCATTATAATTTTGACTAATATCGCTCATATCCCGCTGTAGCTTTAAAAACTCAACTTTAGGTTTAATCCCCTGAACTACCATTGGTTCCGTGATCGCTACCTCTTCTTTGATTAATTGCAGGGCACGTTTTTGGTCTGCAATACGTCCTTGTGCTTCAAGCTTTTCATTTTGTTTTTGCGTTAATTGATCGTTCAAACCGGCAAGCTGCGATTGAAGTCCTAAAAGATTGGATTGATAAAGGCTTCTCTCTTGCATAATCTGCATCGGAATTTTTGCCAAATCATCAGCGCTCGGAGAAAAAGCACTGCCGCTTGCCTCAGCACGAAGACGAACCAGTCTCGCACGTAGTTCCGCAGCTTTGTATTGAGAACTTTCATAGGTCGAAGAAGATTTTAGATTATCAACGCGTAAAAGAACATCATCTGCTTTGACTCTTTGCCCTTCTTTAACCAAAATAGCACTAAGCATCCCACCCTCAAGATGTTGGATCATTTGGTTTTCTCCGCCGGGTATAACCTTGCCATCCCCTCGAACGATTTCATCGATCGGTGAAAGCCCTGCCCATAAAAGAAAAAACACTACCGCAATAATCCAAAAAAGGAGGACAGAACGCAAACGTGAAGGGGTATCTTCCAACACGGCTGCTGAAAGACTGCGCATGAATTGATAATCATTGGCATTAAATGAAAAGCGTTTTTTTACACTCATGCAGCACCTCCTGAAAGTTTCGCCAATACCTGATCTCTAGGACCGTCTAAATAGATTTGTCCTTCATTCATTACGATAATTCGATCAACCAGAGGAAGAACGGTATTTTTTTGGGTGATCAATATGGCTGTTTTATCTTGCAAATACGTTTTCAGATTGGCCATCAAACGATTTTCGCTCAACTGATCCATAGCATTGGTCGGTTCATCCATAATAACAATAGGAGATTCAAATAACAATGCACGTGCGATACCGATACTTTGACGCTGGCCGCCTGAAAGCCCCATTCCCCGTTCACCGATCGGCATTTCATATCCTTTAGGGTGCTTACGGATAAATTCATCGGCTCCTGAAATCACCGAAGCCCGAATCATCTGCTCATCACTTACGCGTGTAGAACGATAGGCGATGTTATCTTTTGCATTTCCTTTGAAAAGCATAATATCCTGTGATACATAAGAGATGTTCTTACGTAAATCCGCCGGATCAATTTGTTTGATATCGATACCGTCCAATAAGATCGATCCGTTTGTTGGCTCATAAAGATGCAGTAAGAGTTTGGATATGGTACTTTTCCCTGAACCGATACGTCCGATAATTGCCACTTTTTCACCCGGTTTAATCCTAAAAGAAACATTATTAAGGGCATTGTGATCCGCTTCTTCATACGCAAAATTCACATTCTTAAACTCAATTTCCCCTTTAAGTGTCGATCGATTAATAAACTTCTTACCGTGAGGACGTTCCGTAGGCTGAGAAATAATACCTTCCAATACATCATAAGCCGACTTGGCATCTGAATAATTGGCAATCAAGGCTGCGACTTGCCCCATCGGTGCAACAGCACGCCCGGAAATAATGATGATACCGATCAATCCCCCCATAGTAAGTTCATGCAGACCGATCAGATATACGCCGGAAATGACTAATAAAACTGTAGTAAGCTGCGTCATGAACCCCGTCACCGTCGTAATCGACGTCGAGAGTAATCGTGATTTCAAGCTTTTTTGAGCGATTTCACCCGTAGCTTCTTCCCATAACCACTGTACCTGTCCCGTTGCACCTAATGTTTTAAGCGTTTCAATATTTTGTAACGCTTCAATAAGAATAGAGTTTTTAGCAGCCGAAGCTTTATGACTCTCTTCAATACTTTCTTTCAAAGGTTCCCGAATAAAGAAGGCATAACTGACAATCAGTGCGATCATTATAATGGGGATAACGACCATCCATCCGCCGATATATCCGATCACCAATAAAAATAAAATGGCAAACGGAAAATCTACGAGTGCCGTTATAGTCGCATTCGTTAAAAACGATCGGATTGAATCAAAATCTTTTAGATTGCTGGCAAACGATCCCACCGATTTTGGATGGGATGCCATTTTTAGATCAAGTACTTTTTCAAATATAATCGATGACATGATAATATCGCTCTTTTTACCGGCACTCTCGAGTAACATCGCACGTGTAAACTTCAAAAACGTATCCAGAATGTAAACAACAAATACTCCGACAGCAAATACCCATAACGTTTCAGTCGCATTATTCGGAATAACTCGGTCATAAACACTCATCGTAAAAAGAGGAGTAGCTAAAACAAAAAGGTTGATAAGCACCGTAGCGTATATAACATCCCGATATATATTCTTAGAGAGTTTAATCGTATCCCAGAACCAATGTTTGTATTTAACATTCAAAGTCAATGAATCGCTATCGTTATAAACGAACGGCTTTTTAACTAAGAATGCAAAACCTGTATATTCTTGTTCTAACGTCTCAAACGGTACCGTCTCTTCAATCGCTTCTTCCGCAGGAAGGATAATTTTACAGGTTTTACGATCTGCTGAGATAGAGTCCAAAATACAAGCATGCGAATTTTTCAATAATAAAATCATCGGTAATTGCAATGGAGAAATATCGGAAAGTTCTCGACTTACAAGAGTGCTTTTGAGACCTGCACGGCTTGCCGCACGGGAGAAAAGACCTTTGGAAGATTTTAAGTTGTAAAGATGCAGAGCACCGCCCCATGGAGCAGTAGGCAATCCTGCCATTAAGGCTTCAGCAGTAAAAGGCTTATGATACAGTTGTGTAAAAAACACCAAACATTGCAATAGCGGATCGACGCCGAATGCCGCACCTTCCGGATCGGCAATTCGCCCTTCTAATTCCTCACTCATTCCCATTAACCTTCATCTTGAAATACAATAACCTAAACTATTGGTGAAATAAAGGAAGTATTATTCACTATCTCGTTTGTATTTATCATTCTGACGATCTGCAAAAATCAGGTTATCGATTCCATTGTCATTATCCAGGCTATCATCCATGACTTTTAAACCTACTTTTTGGGTATAAGAATCGGCTTTTGAACCTAAGACGTTCTGTACCATTGAGCCCATTGCGTCCAGAATACGGTAATTTGCAAAAAGAAGATCATCTTCTGCTCGAACGATTTGTGACTGTGCCGCTACATGGTCATTTTGTGCAACCAAGAGATCCAACAACGTTCGTCGGCCCAAATCATACTCTTTTTGATATAACTCAAGCGTTTTAGCACTGGTCGTTTCGTAACGTTTGAGATGTACAAGCTGTTCGGTCAAATGATTTTTAGCGGACCATGAAAGCTCACCTTGCTCATCCAACTTACGAAGAGTTTCGCGTTTATTTTCTTTCTCTTGGTAAATTTTGCTCAAATTTTTCTGGATTTGAGACTCATCTGCACCGCCGCGATAAAGATTATATGAAAGGGTAAGTCCTAATTTTGTCCGATCATCATGCCCATCCAATCCCCCGATATCGTTTGCCCAGCTTTGACGGGCAAATGCATCGATTTTAGGATAGTAATTTTTCTTGGAAAGATCTCGTTCCGCTTTTGCCGCTTTAATATTGTATTCACTTACCAATACAGACGGATTATGGGTTCGAGCAAAAGCTTTCATCTCTTCTAATGATGCGGGGATACTTCCGACGAAATTATTTTTTTGCAATTCATCAGCATTGACATGGCGACCGAGAATACGTTCCATATTGAACAGAGCGTCATCAAGATTATTTTGGGCGACAACATAATTTGATTTGGCTAATGAAAGAGAGGTATCCGCTTTTTCGGATTCTGAACGGGTTGTTATGCCGGCTCCGTAGAGTTTATTGACTTTAGTATAGATGTCTTCGTTAAACTTTACATTTGCTTTGGCGATATCGAGCAAGTCACGCGCTTTCAATACATTGATATAGCTATTAGTAAAATTATAAGCCGCATCGTTGGCGTTTTCAATATAGTGGTTTGCCGCCGCCAAAATACGGGCTTTGTTGTAATCGGCTTCATACACGGTACCGAAACCGTTAAAAAGGTTTTGAGTTAATTGGAGAGAGTGTTCATACGAAGTCAATGAACGGCTTTGCTGCAATGTGCTTGGAGATTTGGTCTTCTCACGAGCAACTGTTCCCGTATAATCCAGTGTCGGAAGATACTGTGCTTCGGTAATGCGTAAATCTTCCAATGTTGCACGGTAATTATGCAATCTCTCTTGCACTACCGGATGAGTTGATAGAACTTCATCTACACCCTCTTGCAACGTTAATGCCTGCAATGCCGAAAATGCGCACAAAGACAAGATAACAGCAACTTTTGATTTCGAAACTTTACGGCCATACATTTTATCACTCCTCATAAATTCAATTGCCCTGAATATTTAAATGTAATTATAATATTCAAATGTCATCAAAATGTCACCAAACAACACTTTATGGCAATTTTATTGTATAAATTTTGCTTTAGTTATATCAGAAAAATGTAAAATTATGATTTAAACGGCTCAGTTTATTACCTATGTATTACAAGTTGTTTACTTTTTATTCACATTTTTACGTCACATAAAATATGAATCTTTAAATTCAGAAATAGTTTTTTGCAACCTCTTTAAGTCTCAAAAAAATCTTTTCAAAATCGGTCGAATAGACCCGTGTTTCAGCTATGGATGTAATAAAGTTGGTGTCGCGTTCCCATCTCGGAACCAAATGAAGATGAATATGTTCAGCGATTCCTGCCCCTCCGGCACGCCCAAGATTCATTCCCAAATTAACACCGTGAGCACCGAATGATTCTTTGAGCATTTGTACCCCTTTTTGAGCCAGCGCCGTAATATGAAGCCAGACTTTCGGGTCGAGAGATTCGAGGGAATCGGTATGGCAGTGGGGAATAATCATAAAATGCCCCGGAGTATAGGGATAGCGGTTCATCACGATAAAACAATGTTCATCGCGATAAAGGACATGAAGTGACACATCATCCTCCGCATGGGTACTGATATGACAGAAAACGCACCCCTCAATTTTTTCGCCGGATACGTAATCATTTCGCCAAGGGGCATATAAAATGTTTTCCATCGGCTTTATTCCTTTTTAGTGCAAGTCTTTAGCGTGACAAATAGCACGCAAGCGTGCGCGGGCTTTCCGCCGAGGAAAACACAGCGTTGGCGTAGCAAAAGGGGCTTTGCTCATTTTGCGTTTTAAATAAAGTTAGGCGCGTCGTTGGCAAAGAGAATGATATCTCCTGCTTTTGTGACTTCGCCTAGTGTTTTTACCATTTGCGATTTATCGGAAAGCATAATTTTCTGTTCAACCGTTAACTCTTTATCAAATTGTACCGCGTTCAATGATCCGGTAATAATGGCGATATCAAACACTTTGTTGATCGCACTGATCAGCTCACCGTTGAGTTCTTCCGTACTCTCGACGAGCCCAGGAGTGACAATCACTTTACGTCCTGTATGGAGTGAACACAAACGTACCCCTTCCAGCATCCCGTCAATGTTGCCGTTATACCCGTCATCCAGAATGATCTTTCCGCCAGCATCAATCCGTTCCAAACGGTGTTCGACACTTTTCAGCTTTTCTACCGCAGAAACAATTTCATCACCCTTCATTCCCATTTCGGAAGCGATCAAAATCGCCGCATTAATGTTAATCGTCTGAAATCCGCCTAAAACAGACGTATGAAAATGACGTTCTGAACCTTCTACGTTCAAATCAAAATCGATCCCCTCCAGCGTTGCAACCAAATTGTGGATATCGTCTCCGAAAAAAGTTACTTTTTCATGCGGTTCATTCGTCACGGAAGTGTGGACGAATGCTCGTTTGAGGCGATTTGACTGAATAATTTCAAGTTTCGTTCGCTGTATCCGCTCTAACGTTTTGAAATATTCCAAATGTTGCGGACCGACTTTGCCGACGACTACAATTTGAGGATGCAGCAGCTGAGCAATGGCATAAATGTCCCCTACCTCGCGTGCCCCTGCTTCGCAGATATAGACCTGAGCATATGCCGGCAATGATTCGTTCACATCGCGAATAATGCCTCCGAGCGTATTGACACTGCGCGGCGTCGCATACACATTGAATTTTTGACCTAAAACCTGAGCAATGAAGTTTTTCATTGAAGTTTTACCGTAACTTCCCGTGACACAGATAATCGTTAAATCCTGCATCGAAGCAATTTTTTGTTTTGCTTGGCGTTTGTATGCTGTAAATAAAAACTTCTCAATTCCCCATGAACCGAGATAGGCGATTACGAGAGGAATGAAAACGCTGTATGTTTGGCTCGCTTCTTTTAAGGCTAAAAGGAAATTCAACAAAAGCGTAACGGAAAAAAGGAGGATCAAAAATCGTTTTACACGCCATGTCATCACCAGCTTTTTATCCAGTTTCAGATGCCACATCAGTATGGCCGGGATAATAAGCAAATAAAAAAAGATCCAAAAAAAATCGCCCAGAACGTAATAGGAGACAAACGGTATTATGAAATAGACAATATGCCACCATGTTTTATGATGGCGCAGTACTACACGCTCTATACGGTAATCGTACCATTGAAGATTGGTAATCAGATACCACCCCAATGTCATAACAAAAATAATATTTGTTAAAAACGCAAAAGTTTGCCCGAAATCCATTATTATCCCTTAATGTTCTAAGTTTTTTAAAACCGTATTTTCGATCTCTTTGGCCACGCTACCGCCCTGTTCTAAAAAGAAATAGTGGTCACCGTCAAACTCAACGACACGGGAGTCACGTATCAGTTCAGCTATGGTATGCGCAGTCCACAACGGTGTCGCCGTATCCTGAGCACCGAAACACAACAAGGCTTTGCCTTTAAAGCCACGGAATTTTTCAGTAAAATCTTCATTGACAACCTGTTTGAATGTCTCATACATCGGTTCACTAAGCCCCTGAGCATCCGGCGCAATAAAAAAGCGACGCAGCGAGGTAAGTCCTGTAAATTTCAGTATCTTGAAGAGAAAAATTTTAGCCCGTATTTTAAACGGTTTTGGTACCAAAATCCCTGCCGAACCAACCAGTACCAAAAGCTCGGGATTTAAAAGTGTCGCAACTTTGCCCCCGAACGAATGCCCCAGAATAATCGCTTTGCTTGCATCAATCTGGGAGATAAAAGACTCTAATATATTGGCATAATCTTCTGTTGTCAAGGTCATATTGCAGGTACTGTTACCAAATCCCGGCATATCAATATAAATATGACGGAATTGGTGAAGATGCTGCCCAAATGCATGTTTCATCAAATTTTTATGAGATCCCCATCCGTGGAGAAAAATAATATCGTAATGCGCACTCGGATTGAGTATCTCGTAACTAATCGAGAAGGTATGCTGTTTGTATTGAACCGTTTTAACTGCCACGCTTATTTCCCTTTGGCTTGAGAAATAGAGTGGATGTAATCATAATTCACTTTGATCGCTTTTTTATCCGGTAATGCCCCGAGAAGCTTTTGAACCGAACCGCTAAAATCTTCAAAAAGATAATTTGCCATCGATCCCGGAATCGGATTGACCTCGTTTAGATACACTTCTCCTTCGATCTCAAAGAAATCACAACGGATAATAGCCCCTTCAAATAAGGGCGAATAGATTGTTTTAAACGCATCGCGCAATTGCTGTACCAACACCTCTGACACTGAAGCTTCCGCCACCTTGTCTGAACGTGAGAAATCGAGATATTTTTTTTCGAAATCCAGAAACTCGGCTTTTTGCGGCTCTTCAACGATAGAATAGGTAATCTCGCCGCGTGCACTAAATCCTGCCAAATTGTACTCTTTGACACCGGCCATAAACGGTTCGATCAATACAACATTATCAAATTCAAACGCAACATCCAATGCGTAATCGAGTTCGCTTGCTTCACGGACGATGCTGACTCCTATAGAGCTTCCTAAACGGGCAGGTTTAATAATAAATGGATATGCAGTTGCAATCTCTCTTTTATCATCTTTACGAATGATCTCATACGGCAAGGTTTTTACACCGAGAGAACCTGCAAACCATTTTGTGTAATGCTTGTCAAAACTAAGCATTGACGCTTCTTTTCTCGGACCGATAAAAGGTATGTGAAAGAAATCGAGCATTGCAGCTATTGTTCCGTCTTCACCGTCGCCGCCGTGAATCAGATTAAGAATCGGCATCTCATATTTTTTGCTTCCAAACATTCCGCGCTGCTCAAATCCGCCGTTAGTTAGAAAGATTTGGGGCATTTTACGATGTTCGCCGCGTGAAAAAGTGATCGCTTTCATTTTAGCCGCGTCAATCATGTAAAATTTATGATCTTGATCGCAAAAGATAAAGCTCAGTTCAAAACGGCTTAATTTCTCTTTGACTGTAATTGCACTTACGATGCTGATTTCGTGTTCATAACTGGCTCCGCCGAATAAAATGGCTAATTTCACTTGTTTTCCTTGCTTTTAAAGTTTTTGGAGTTGTTTCAATGCTTCTTTGACCAATGTTGCCGTATCTGTCGCGCTTGAAGCGCTGAGTGCTTTGGCTATCTGCTCTTTTTTGAATCCCAACGATTCAAGAGCCATAGATGCTTCCGTCGTTGCGGTTGTCGCAGTGGCTCCTGAACCTAATAGAAGTGCATCAAATCCGGCCAATTCTACCATGATTCGAGCCGCACTTTTGGGTCCGATCCCCGGAACTTTTTTAAGCGCATTGACATCTTTAGATGAAATAATACCCGCAAACTGCTCCGGCGTAAAGGTCGAGCAAATAGCCAATGCAGCTTTAGGACCGATTCCGTTTATTTTTAGCATTCCCTCAAAAAGAATTTTTTCACTTTTTTGGGTAAATCCATAGAGCTGTTGTGCATCTTCTCGAATCACATGATGGGTATGCAATCGTACTTTATCCGAACCGACGGCACTGTACGTATGCAATGAAATAAAGACTTCATAAATAATATTATTAACATTCAAATGGAGCAACGACGGCTCTTTGTATTCGATAATTCCTTCAAGACCGACAATCATTAACTCACTACCTTTATTGAAAATTCTCCGTTATCATCTTCGACTAGCCCCAATACATTTTCTTCCGTATTATGGGTAGGAATGTAAATCACTTCGATAGGAGGATCGATCAGTTTGAAAATAATTTCATTATGATTTTTCCAGCGGTCATGATTTATAATACGAGCTTCAAAAATTTCACTTTGAAGGGCTGTATGTTTTTCTCTTAGCCAGGCGTATTGATCTTCTTTTCTTTTCAATTCATTACGAAGTTCTTCAAGTTTCTCTTTAAACTGTTGGTGCTGCTGATATTTTTCAACAAACGCAGCAGGCATTTTAATCCCGTTTTTTTTGTAATGAATCAGTTTTCGCTTAAGATCTTCCATAACAGGTCCGTTCTCTTGCCATGTTCGTTCATACCCAGCGAGCTCTTTTTGAATATCTTTCATTGAATTCTTCGTCTGTTCCATTTTTTTCGACTGATCCGAGAGGTTGTCAACAGATTCATTCAGCAACGGGTCAATCACAAACAAATTTTCGCCCCCCTGCAGATTCTTGATCTCGATTTTATGCGATGCAGTCATTTTTACATTGGAACTCAGGATCTCAATCGTAATCTCTTTAGCCCGAATTTGCCCCCCGGTTGCTTGAGTAATAAACACTTTTTCTGCCTCGACGATACCGTGTTCCAATCGTTTTATATTGACAACCTTGCCATATGCCATCCCTTTATGGATATCAATATTCAATTCATCGGCTGTAATCGTTGCACTTTGATGAACCTGTCCCTCGACGGTTGCTTTTTTAGCTGTAACATTCGCATTTGCACCAATATTTCCCACAATATTGATTACATTAACTGTTACTTCCATACCGGTCCCTATCGCATCTTGAAGGGGATCTTTTTGAATTACGTTGAGAAATACATCTGCGTCCAACTGAGTATCGATTGAACCGGTTGTTTTAAAACTGATTTCCTGTACATCTACTTCGGTTTTAATATCGTATATCCCACCTTCAAAAGTGACATATCCTCCTACTTTAGCCCGATATTCAATACTGTTAGAGGTTTCAATAACCGCGATTTTTTCCCCAACGGAAAAAGTTGGCTCATACTTAACAACCGGGGCTTTTGGGGTTATGAATTCCCCTCTGCAATTGCGTCCGTTCTCTCCCATCCTCGGTTTGATATACTCAATGAGCAGTTCATTTTCAACGGCACTGATAACGTAACCCCGCTTGGCATAATCAATCCGGCCGTGTTCATCCTGATTTTTTTGTTTCGCTTCATAATGGAGAATCAGTTTGTCATCAACTGTCTCAACCGGCTCATAACTTTGTCCTATTACAAAACGTTCCTGTGTCTCAAAATGATATTCGCCTAAAACTCTGATTTTGGCTAAAAGTTCTCCAAGATTTTGGAGCATCATCGAATCAAATAACCCGATCATCATATTTGCCCGAAGCTTTTTCTTATTGACCATTCGTATAAAATCGTCTTGAAATTGATCGTAATACTTGGCGATACTTCCTGCTTTAATCGTCAAATAGATTTTACACAGAGACGGATTTCCTCCTATGGACATATCTATTTTGTCCAACAGTGTCGGCTCTAAAATCGAAAAAATTTCGATTTCATGCACTTGTTTGAGCTCTATTTTAGGATTTAAAAAGAAATCTTCTTTGAGTTCTTTTACTTCATCGTATGAAAGTTCGACCCAGTCTTCAGCCGGTCCGTCGACCACTTTTTTACTAAAGGTCTGAGTTTCAAGAAGATTAAAATCCAGAGTATGCACAGAGACTTTGAAATTGAGGGCAGCTTGTAAAAGTTCTTTGGCAACATTGGGTGTACGCACAATGATTGGCTTTATATGCACCGCAGCTTCTTCGTGTTCGCCTTCTTTGGTAAACAACCCCATGTTTGATCCTTTGCATCAGTGACCCTATTTTAATCACTTATCGGTTAAAATTTCGTAAAACTTAATGTAGGCATATAATAACGCATGTTCAAATCTATTTTCTCCAACTCATTTGGAATCCTGATTTCCCGTGTCACAGGTCTTGCCAGAGATATTTTAATGACATCTGCATTGGGTGCCAGCATATGGAGTGACGTTTTTTTTATGGCCTTTAAATTTCCGAATCTTTTTAGACGGATTTTTGCCGAAGGCTCATTTACTCAAAGCTTTATGCCCTCGTATATTGCTTCACGACAAAAAAGCGTTTTTGCCGTTGCCATCTTCATCCGTTTTATGCTTTTTATCGTCGCTTTTTCACTCATCGTAACTCTATTTCCTGAATTTTTCACCAAACTGTTGGCGTGGGATTGGAATGCGGACCTCATTTCCAAAACCGCTCCTCTCACAACCATCAATTTTTGGTATTTGGATCTTATTTTTATCGTCACTTTTCTAGGAACGCTTCTTCAGCACAAAGAACATTTTTTTACAACCGCTTTTTCAACAGTATGGCTTAATATCGCCATGATCGCCTCTTTGATGCTATTTGCTCACAGTGATCCGAAAACAATCGTTTATGCGCTCAGTTTTTCGATTCTCGTCGGCGGTTTGCTGCAAGTGGCTACCCATCTGTATACGATGCGTCAAAAAGGGATGTTAAAGCTCCTCGTCGGGGGATGGAAATACCGAAACGACAAAAATGTCAAAGCAGAAGAATCCAAATTCGGCAGCCTCTTTTTTCCATCGGTTTTAGGGAACTCTACCGCACAGATCGCTTCCTTTATCGATACGAGTTTAGCCTCCTTCTTAGCTGCCGGTTCTGTCTCTTATCTCTTTTATGCCAACCGAATTTTTCAGCTTCCTTTTGCCATAATCGCTCTAGCCATCACAACCGCTTTATTCCCCAGCATCGCCAAAGCAATCAAAAACGAAAATCATACCCTCGCTTTTCAAAATCTGAACAAATCATTTTGGCTCCTCAGCACACTGCTGGGGATATCGGTTTTGGGGGGGATGTTATTATCTGAACCGATTGTATGGCTTTTATTTGAACGGGGTCATTTCACGATACAAGACACCCATAATACAGCTGATGTTTTGATGATGTACATGATAGGATTAGTCCCTTTTGGACTGGCAAAACTCTTTTCATTGTACCTGTACGCGATGCACAAACATATCAAAGCGGCTAAAATAGCCGCGGCATCGCTTGTTGTCAATATCATTTTTTCACTCATTCTTATGAAACCTCTCGGAGCCGCAGGTTTGGCTCTGGCAGGAAGTATCGGCGGTGCAGTGCAGATGATCCTCACCATAAGAGAGATAGGCTGGGGAATATTTATAGAAATTCTAAAAACAAAAAAAATCTTCTATTTCACTGTCGGTATGACATTGCTTGGAATAGTATTTTATATTTTAAATCAATTTTTGATAAACTTGATACGATAAAGAGTGAGGTACGATGTATATTTATGACAGTGTGAAAAAAACAAAATCTAAATTTGAATCGCTTATAGAAGGAAAAGTCTCCCTCTATGTCTGTGGTCCTACAGTGTATGATGACGCCCATTTGGGTCATGCGAAAAGTGCATTGGTATTTGATCTTCTCACACGTGTTTTAAAAGCCGAAGGGTATGATGTTCTCTTTGCCCGTAATATCACCGATATTGATGACAAAATCATCAATAAAGCACGTGATCTTGGGGTTACTACAAGTGAAATTGCAGAGCGCTACAGCCTATCCTATCATCGGGATATGGCAGCAATCGGAGTGCGTCCCCCTACATTAGAGCCCAAAGCGACTGAATCCATCGATGCTATGGTGGAAATGATCCAAAAACTTCTCGACAAAAATCATGCTTACATAATTTCAAACGGGGATATTTACTTCGATACGGCCAGTGATAAGAACTATCTCAGCCTCAGCGGTCGACAAAGTTTGGAAAATATAAGCCGAGTTGAAAAAGTAGGTGAAAAAAAGGATGAAGCCGATTTTGCCCTCTGGAAAGCGGTGCACGATGACAGTGTCGCGTTTGATTCTCCTTTTGGCCGCGGCCGGCCGGGATGGCATTTGGAGTGTTCCGCGATGATTGAACGCTATGTCCGCCAAGGTGAGGGGAAATATGCCATCGATATACATGGGGGCGGGGCCGATTTGCTTTTTCCTCATCACGAAAACGAAGCGGCACAAACCCGTTGTTCAAGTAACCATGAATTAGCTGCGTATTGGATGCATAATGGATTTGTCACTGTTGGCGGCGAAAAAATGTCCAAAAGCTTGGGAAACAGTTTTTTCCTCAAAGATGCCCTTAAATCCTATGACGGAGAGGTGCTTCGTTTTTATCTTCTCAGTACCCATTATCGGGGTGACTTTAATTTCAATGAAGAAGACTTGCTCGCTTCCAAACGGCGGCTTGACCGCCTATATCGTTTGAAAAAACGTCTTTTCGGTCTTTCCGCCGCTATGATCGAAACCGATTTCAAAAAAGCGTTACTTGAAGCATTGGGAGATGATCTGAATGTCTCACGCGCCTATGCCCTGATCGATGAACTGATCTCGCAGGCAAATGAAACACTGGATGCCAACCCAAAAGATAAAAATTACCGTCAGAATCTCCTCTCATCACTCGCAGCAATTGAAGAGATTTTAGGATTCGGAGGACAAAATCCCTTTGAGTATTTTCAATTCGGTTTGGATGAAGAGATGAAAATAAAAATCAACGATCTTATCATCAAACGAACCGAAGCCAAAAAGAACAAAGATTTCGGCTTATCCGATGCACTGCGAGACGAGCTTACCGCACTCGGAGTCGCAATCATGGATACTCCTGCGGGAACGGTATGGGAGATACGTGAATGAAAGAGAGTTATAAACGATTTTGGCCCTATATCCGCGAATATAAATTCCAATTTTTGATGGTCTTGATCGGAATTATTCTGACCGTCACTGCAACGGCAGGTACCGCATATATTATGAAACCGCTGATGGACAATATGTTTATCAAAAAAGAAGCCCGAATGCTCTACATCATTCCTATGCTTATGGTTGGAATTTATGTGATCAAAGCGGCAGGGCGTTACATCCAATCGGTGTTCAATACCTATATCGGTCTGCATATCGTTTCTACAATTCGAGAAGAGCTGCTGGCTAAAATGGTCAATATGGATATGCAGTTTCTCTATATGAATCGCAGCGGCGAACTCATATCCCGTATCACCAACGATATCAATAGAATCCAATACTTCGTCTCTTCAATGATGCCTGAATTGATTCGTGAAAGCCTAACCGTAGTTACTCTTATCGGTTATGTTATCTTTCTCAATCCAACACTTGCGTTTTGGGCATTGATCGTTATGCCGGCCGTCGTATTTCCTTTGCTGAAAATCACCAAGCGCCTCAAACGCCTTGCACATCGTTCTCAAGAAAAAAACGCAGATATGGTCACGCGCTTGACCGAAGTGTTCAACAATTCCGAAATCATCAAATCCAATGCAACTGAACACTACGAATTGGAACGTTTTCAGAATGAGAATGTCCATTTTTTCAAACTCAATATGAAATCCGCCTATACCAGTGAATTGATTTCCCCAATGATGGAAATTATCGCAGCAGTAGGACTAGCCGCAGTTGTCTTTATAGGTGGAAAGCAGGTTTATGACGGTGCAATGAGTGTGGGGGATTTTACCTCATTTTTAACAGCTGTCACGCTTTTATTTCAACCTCTTAAAGGGGCAAGTAATATCTTAGGCAGAATACAAGATGCCCAAGCAGCAAGTGAGCGGGTATTTCATATTTTCGATATTCAAAACCAAATAACAGATGGAAAATTAGTATTAAACGATACTGTAGAACAGATTCAATTCGATCAAGTTTCCCTTAAATTTGAAGATAAAACAGCATTAGACAATATCAACATAAACATTCAAGCAGGAGAGACTATCGCCCTAGTAGGACAAAGCGGAGGGGGAAAAAGCTCTTTTGTCAATCTTCTGCTCCGTTTTTACGATCCGATATCCGGAACTATTTCTATCAATGGACATAATCTGAAAGAGTATACGCAGCATTCACTCCGTTCCCAAATCGCCTTTGTTTCCCAAAGGGTCTATATTTTTCAAGACACCTTGGCAGCAAACGTAGCGTACGGCGATACCGTCGATGAAGTACGTGTCAAAGAAGCGCTTTCAATGGCGGATGCATTGGACTTTGCCCAATCACTTCCTGATGGAATTTATACAATTATGCAGGAATTCGGCTCCAATCTTTCAGGCGGACAAAGACAGCGGATTGCGATTGCCAGAGCCATCTATAAACATGCGTCTCTTCTTATTCTCGACGAAGCGACCAGTGCCCTCGATAATGAGACGGAACGTAAAATCCAAAACACGCTCAAAGAATATACCAAAGACAAAATTACCATCCTTATTGCACACCGTCTCAGCACCGTTCAGGACGCGGATAGAATCCTTGTATTTAAAGCCGGAAAAATTGTGGCAGAGGGGACGCATCAGCACCTATTGAACTCTTCTGAAGAATATCAGCGCCTCAGCCAAACACTGACAGAAAGTTAAAGGACCAAATATGGGATTACCGCTCCATTCACGCATTCGGCAAAAAATCAAAAATGCCCTTAACGCCCTTTTGGCTCTTCTTTTTCCCTCTCATGCCAAACATGAGATCATACCTACCGAAGGGATTCAACGCATTTTGGTCATCCGGATCAATTACCGTATCGGAAATATCCTTTTTACGACTCCGCTGCTGCGTGCGCTTGAACATCGTTTCCCCGATGCAAAAATCGATATCCTGATCGGAGCCAAATACCCGGCACCTTTGCTCAAAAGTTCAGCTGTCCAAAATGTATTTGACTTGCCCCGTCGACTTTTAAAAAATCCGTTTCATTTGTACCGGTATATCCAACAGCTCCGTGCTACAAAATATGATCTCGTTCTTAACCTAAACAGCGGTTCGGCCAGTGACCGCGGGGCAGCTTTTTTAGCCCGCGGAACCTACAAACTCGGGTTTGACGTACCGGGAAATTGGACTCCTTTGACTCATGTCGTCAATGCCCCTTCCGGATCGGTTCACGAAGCCCTTAAACCTCTGTATTTGATGGAAGCTTTTGGTAACGATGCGAACGATTTCCCTCAAAAAATGGATATTGCCCTAAGTAAAGAAGAGAAAATTCAAGGACTTGAAGAGCTTAAAAAACGGCTCTCACTCCAAGGATATACATGGGGAAACAAAGAAAAAATTATCGGTATCTTCCGTGACGCCCGTTTTGAAAAGAAAATAGAAAACACATGGTGGAAAGAGTGGTATCTGCACATGAAAAAACTCAATCCGGATGCCGTATTTGTGGATATTCTCTCTCCTGATGTCAAAGAAAAATTAGACGATGATTTCTATACACTTATGGAATCCAATCTACGTTTGCTCGGAACAATACTCTCTCAAATGGACGCTTTTATTTGCGGTGACACGGGTCCAATGCATTTGGCAAGCGCTTCAGGAGTCCCTACCCTCGCATTGTTTAAAGCCAGTGCTCCGACACTGTATGGAACGCTCGGGACAAATGACCGTTCACTAACCCTTCAAGGCTCTACCCCTGAAATGATCGCAACACAAATCACTCAACACCTTCAATCTCTTCTTCCTGCGTCTCAAGGCTTGGTTGATTAACAAAGCATTCAACCTTTTTTGAGTATAATCGCGTCAACTTTAACCATGATGAGGCGGGTCACTATGTTTGATTACGAATCTTTAAAACCCTGGCTTTTTAAACTTCAGCCCGAGAGTGCCCATACCCTAGTCGAGACATTGCTCCGAAGTGCAAGCTTTTGTCCCCCTCTGTTCAACGGTTGGATGGCTAAACATTTCATTACACACCCATCCCTCACGCAAGAGCTTTTTGGGCGTACATTCTTAAATCCTGTTGGGCTTGCTGCCGGATTTGACAAAAATGCGACAATGTTTCAGGGTATCATGGCACTCGGTTTCGGTTTTAGCGAGATCGGCACCCTGACTCCGAAACCACAGGAAGGGAATCCCCGTCCCCGACTATGGCGTCATATCGAAGAAGATACCCTTCAAAATGCTATGGGCTTTAACAATGACGGTCTGTTTCGCATCTCTCACCGCCTCAAAAACATTTACCCGTTCAGTACCCCTATCGGCGTCAATATCGGAAAAAACAAACTTACTTCCGATGACAACGCTATCAAAGACTATACAACACTGATCAAAGCGCTCCATGAATACGCCGATTACATGGTTATCAACATCTCCTCTCCGAACACTCCGGGCCTGCGAGATTTGCAAAACGAATCTTTTATCACTCAGCTTTTCAGTGAAGCCAAAGCGATTACATCAAAGCCTATTTTGCTCAAAATCGCTCCGGACATGTCTGAAGATCAAGCCGTTGAACTGTGTGCCCATGCCGTAATGAGCGGAGCCGACGGAATTATTGCTACCAACACCACAATCGATTACTCCCTTGTCAGTGAACCTGAAGAGATGGGAGGTCTGAGCGGTGAAGTGCTTCGCGAACGAAGTTTCTATATTTTTGATGCTATCGCACGCGAACTGTTCGGAAAAACGACCCTTATCAGTGTGGGCGGTATCAGTACACCGGAAGAAGCTTATCGCCGTATTCGCGCCGGTGCTTCATTGGTACAGCTTTATACCTCGCTGATTTTCAAAGGACCTGAAGTGATCGAAGAGATCAACAGCGGGTTGATTGATCTACTTGCCCAAGACGGCTACAGTTCCATCACCGAAGCAATCGGTGCAGATCGACGATGAAAATCTTCATCGCAACAATTTTGAGTTTAGGAACCCTTATGGCCTCATCCCTGCCCCACTATGAAACAAAAACATTGTCCAACGGATTGCAAGTCGTAGCTATCCCTATGGATAACGGCTCGCATGTTATCTCTACCGATATTTTCTATAAAGTGGGAAGCCGCAATGAAGTGATGGGTAAAACCGGGATTGCCCATATGCTTGAGCACATGAACTTCAAATCGACCAAAAATCTCAAAGCAGGTGAATTTGATGAAGAGGTCAAAAGTATCGGCGGGCTGAATAATGCCTCGACCGGATTTGATTTCACTCATTACTACATCAAATCCAGTACCGAAAATCTCCCGAAATCGCTTTCGCTATTCGCCGAATTGATGCAAAATCTGAATCTCAAAGACGATGAGTTCCAGCCCGAACGCAACGTCGTTGCCGAAGAGCGTCGATGGAGAACCGATAACAATCCTATGGGATACATGTATTTCCGTCTCTTTAACAGCGCATTTGTCTATCACCCGTACCACTGGATGCCGATCGGATTTATGAACGATATCCAAACATGGAGTTTGGAAGATATCCAACATTTTCACGCGACTTATTACCAGCCGAAAAATGCCATCCTCGTAGTTACCGGAGATGTTTCAGCTGACGCGGTATTTGAAGAAGCACAAAAGCAATTCGGCAATGTCCCCAACTCACTCGATATCCCTGCGGTTAAAACCGTAGAACCGGAACAAGACGGCGCACGCCGCGTCATGGTAAACAAAGAGAGCGAAGTGGAAATGCTTGCCATCAGCTTCCCGATCCCAAATTTTCAGCATGCCGACCAAGCCAAACTCTCCGCGATGAGCGAAATGCTCAGTTCCGGTAAAAGTTCTCGCTTGTATCGCACTCTGGTAGATGAAAAACGGCTCGTCAATCAAATCTACGCCTATAATATGGAAAATACCGATGCCGGAGTATTTCTCTTTGTAGCCGTATGCAACGACGGTGTAAAAGCAGAAACCGTAGAAGGGGAAATCTGGAAAATCATCCATTCTCTTCAATCTGCTCCTGTTGAAAAAGCGGAACTCGATAAAGTAAAAATCAATACCAAATCGGATTTTATCTATTCGTTAGAGAGCTCAACCTCGGTTGCCGATCTCTTTGGAAGCTACCTTGCACGGGGTGATATTGCTCCATTAATGCACTATGAAGCTGCAATCGAAGCGCTCAAGCCCGAAGATATCCAGAGCGTTGCCAAACACTATTTGGTTCCTGAAAAATCAACGACGATAATCCTACGAAAAGGTCAAAAATGAATCTAGTAACAGGCTCGACAACTGCCTTGATAACTCCGTTTAAAAATGGACAATTGGATGAGCAAAAGTACGCTGAACTGGTACAAAGACAAATCAACAACGGAATCGATGCCGTTTGTCCCATCGGAACAACAGGCGAAAGTGCAACTCTAACCTACGAAGAGGACAGACGATGTATGGAAATAGCGGTAGAAGTGTGCCGCGGTACCTCTACAAAAGTTTTAGCCGGTGCGGGGAGCAATTCAACCGCAGAAGCGATAGAAGCTGCGAAAACAGCGCTAAAATGCGGTGTTGACGCTATCTTTTCCGTTGCTCCGTATTACAATAAACCTTCCCAAGAAGGGCTCTATCAGCACTATAAAGCGATCGCTGAGTCGGTTCCGGAACTTCCGTTTATGCTTTATAACGTCCCGGGACGAACAGTCGTTGATATCAGTGCCGATACCGTTATTCGTCTTTTTGATGATGTCCAAAATATCTATGGAATCAAAGAAGCGACAGGAAGTATCGAACGTACCATCGAACTTCTCTCACGCCGACCGGATCTAAAAGTTTTTTCGGGAGATGATGCCATCGATTACGCTATCCTCGCATGCGGCGGAGCAGGTATCACATCGGTTACCTCCAATCTATTGCCGGATTTAAAAGCCCAATTGGTTGCTAAAGCGCTTTCAGGCGATTTGAGCGGTTCGAAAGCACTGAACGATATGCTTTTCCCAATCAACAAAGCGCTATTTTTGGAATCCAATCCGGTAATGATCAAAGCCGCAATGTACATTGCCGGCCTCATCGATACGTTGGAATACCGGCTTCCACTCGTTGCTCCAAGCAATGAAAATATGAAAAAACTCGAATCTGTACTCAAAAATTATAACATTGTAGGAGCATAAAGAATGGCAAATATGAAGGGTAAAACACTCGTAATTACAGGAGCAACCAAAGGGATCGGTCAAGCGATTGCAGAAAAATTTGCTCAACAGGGTGTAAACATTGCTTTTACCTACAACTCAAATGGTGAAACAGCAGCTATTTTAGCCCAAGAGTGGGAGAGCAAATATGCTATTAAAGCCCGTGCCTATCCCCTCAATATTTTAGAACCTGATGAATTCAAACCTCTTTTTGAAGCAATTGATAAAGATTTTGACCGTGTCGACTTTTTTGTCAGTAATGCAATGATCTATGGCCGTCCTGTTGTCGGCGGATACGGTAAATTTATGCGTCTCAAACCGCGCGGACTGAACAACATCTACACTGCAACCGTTAACGCATTTGTCGTCGGAACGCAAGAAGCGGCAAAACGGATGGAAAAAGTAGGAGGCGGTGCGGTCGTTACCATGTCGAGTACCGGAAATCTCATCTACATCGAAAACTATGCAGGTCACGGAACCAACAAAGCAGCCGTTGAAGCGATGGCACGCTACGCAGCCGTTGAACTCGGTGAGATGAATATCCGTGTTAATGCCGTATCCGGCGGACCGATCGACACTGATGCACTCAAAGCGTTTACCAACTACGAAGAGGTAAAAGCCGAAACGATCAAACGCTCTGCCCTCAACCGTATGGGAAGTCCTGATGATATCGCGGGTGCCGTTTATTTCCTCTGTACCGAAGAAGCGGGCTGGATCACCGGTCAAACGATCATTGTTGACGGCGGCACCACATTTAGATAAACTCCCGTCATTCCGTGCCCCGACACGGAATCTACTTCCTTTTCAATCCTTCTTTTATCCCCTCTAAAGCTATAAATCACTATTATTTCTTAACATATAAAAATATCTATTATTTTTTAAAATTGATACACCCAAAGGAATACTTTATGATTTACCGAAAAATTATCTTTATTTTGTTTACTTTGATTGCACTAATGGGAACTACTTCCCTCGCACATTCTTCCTCTCTCAATGACAACTATTCTACACTACTTTCTAAAGTAAAGAATGGCGATACAAATATCGATTTTAAAGCATTTCGAATCGCTTATACCCAAACCCCTCTATATAATCCCTATAAAGTTGATGACTCAACACAAGTGATTCGTGCAATCAACGAAAAAAATTATTCACAAATGCTAAAATATGCAACCATAATCCTCGAAAAAAATTTTACTGATTTAGATGCCCATTACGCTTCCATGATTGCATACGAACAACTTGGAGACCAAAAACGTTTTAACTTTCACCGAACCGTATTTTTCAAACTATTAGATTCTATTATAAAATCAGGAGATGGTAAAACTCCAAAATCAGCGTTACAAGTTATCACTACTCGTGAAGAATATATGGTTATGATGATTTTACATCTTAGACAAAAATCTCAGACACTTAAACAAATTGATGATAAAAGCTATGATGTTTTTGAAGTATTTGACGTAAAAAACAATCAACCGAGTAGTGTCTACTTTGATATTAGTATCCCCTACAGCTGGCTAAACAAAAACTTGCAAAATAAATAAGGCTCATGTATTCAATCTTCACTAAGTGTCATCCTGAATCAAGTTCAGTATGACAATATCGCACAGAATAATCAAAATTTGAATAAGACGAGAAAAATGAAATGAAGATATTTTTGAAAATGTTCTTATTGTCAATACTGGCTTTACTATTATTACTAGCAGCATTTTTGTTCCTTTTCTTTTTATTTATATATGTATTTTATGGTTATGAAAGGAAGGATCCGCGTGTTGAAAAACCACTAAAAATAAAAATGGTTCATGATAACCCATGTTTTTACATAGAACCTTTTGAAGATATGGATAGATTTGTCATCCGAAATATATCAGTAGATCATACCATCTCTCCACTGTCCTATGAAAACCAATGGCATGAAGGTGAATTTGATACTACAAGTGCTGACTCGTATAATCAACCGATAGGACAACGTTATTTGTTTCCGCCTTCAGCAATCTCTGGTCAAGATAGCTGCGTGGAATACGGTACAGATCTTGATAAAAATGCGAGTACAGTCAAAAAACTCAAAACACGTGTCATCTATAGTGCAGATTGTGTAGGGTACAACAAAAAACAGTGGACTTCAGCTAAAGAGAAAGTCGGAGAAATTTATTTTGGCACAACTTTTTATATACAAAAAAATAGTAGTACCAATAAACTAGAAGCAATTATTGTAAATGATAATAATCATACTATTCAATAAAACTATACATTCCCACTCTCTGAGTGGGAATGTATAAGCCTACAAAGGATATGCATTCCCACTTGAAATGTGGAAACGAGAAAAAAATATTTAACCGCTAAATGAAGGAGATACTTCATTGATAATGCGCTACAATTACACACTTATGCTGCCAAAGAGGATGTAT
>NZ_JAQTQR010000104.1 GCF_028712165.1 Sulfuricurvum sp.
CTGAAACGAAAAGGGTACCTCTTTTGTGAACACCGTCTAACAGGTAGCTTTTAACATCACTCAAATCATATCCGCTGCATAAAAACATTTTGCCTCCCCGTTCCAAAAGAAACTGTGCTGCCATCAGCTTTGTGACAATTCCACCTGTTGCAAATGCATTGTTCGGAGTGTGTTCGGCAGTTAACGATTCCAACGGTATGGAGTTAACCTCTTTCAGGATTGTTGCATCAGGGTATTCGGACGGATTTTTGTCATAATAACCGTTTATATCACTTAATATTACTAGTAAATCGGCTTCCATGTAATGGGCGACGTGAGCTGAGAGCTGGTCATTGTCTCCGAATACCTGCTCCGGTGTGGTCGAAATATCGTTTTCATTGACGATAGGGAGAATTTTGTGAGTCAACAGGGTATTGATGATTTCGGTGAAAATAGCGGTTCGTTTACGGGAGTCGAAATCCTCTTCGGTGAGTAGAATTTGCGAAATAGCAATATCATGCTTCTCAAATTTACGTTTATAACTGCTCATCAAAATCGGCTGCCCCAAAGATGCGAGTACTTTTTTGCTGATTTGCTCTTTACGGTTGAGCTTTAATGCCGTATATCCCGAAGCGACTGCTCCTGACGTGACCAAAATAATCTCATACCGTTTTTGCAGCTTGGCTACGAGGGCGACCAGATTGAGCATTCTTTCTTTTGCGATGGTGTTGTTCTCCGTCAAAACACCGCTTCCTACTTTAATAACAATACGTTTCATATATAACCTTTTAAACTATGCACCTAACTATATACTAAAACATTAAACGGTAAATTAATCATATAATATATATCTTAATTTTATAAATTAGATTCATCTTGTTTTTAAATCACTATTTTTCGTTTACTTTGATTAACTATACTGAAAGGGATCATTTATAGAATACTTAAGTATTGTCAAAAAAAGGAGAAGATCATGACATTGGATATGCAGCTAGACGGCATTGATCTATCAACCCATCCGTTTGGATGGATGCTATTAGCCATTTTTATTGCAGGATATTACTTCATTGCGATGGAAGACAAATACCATATAGACAAAGCAAAACCTGCATTGTTTATCGGAACATTTATGTATATCCTTATCGGAGGCTTTTATGCCTTCTACGGACTGGATTTTATTCCGTTCAAAAATGAAATCACCCATCTTGTCTATGAAATTGCAGAGATCTTCTTTTTCCTGTATGTTGCTATGACCTTTGTCGAAGCGTTGATCGAAAGAGGGGTATTTAATGCCCTCAAAGGAAAGCTGATCGCTAAAGGGTACAGTTACCGCGAACTCTTTTGGATTACGGGAATCCTTGCATTTTTTATCTCTCCGATTGCGGATAATCTGACTACCGCTTTGATTCTCTCTACCGTACTCATTACGATAGAAAAACAAAACAAAGCTTTTTTAGTCCCTAGCGCTATCAATGTTGTCGTCGCTTCCAATGCAGGCGGAGCATGGAGTCCGTTTGGAGACATCACCACTCTGATGGCATGGACGGCACAAAAAGGGGAATTTGTCGATTTTCTTTATCTCTTCCCTGCAGCATTTTTAGGGTGGCTTGTAACCGCATATCTTCTTGTCCGTTATGTACCGAATGAAGATCCGAATAAAGAGGGCGATTCTAAAACAGCTGAAAGTATTGAAATCCTCAAAGGGGGAAAAGTCATTATATTTATCGGAATTGCAACGATTGCAATTTCGGTTTTATGTAAACAGGTGATGCAGCTTCCTCCGATGTGGGGAATGCTCTTTGGACTTTCCGTTTTACAACTGTACATGTATACGCTGAAACGACGTCATAAACAAGATGTCAACATCTTTAAATCAATCAGCAGAATCGAAAACAATACCCTTCTCTTTTTCTTCGGAATTTTAGCTGCCGTCGGTGCGTTGTATTTTGCCGGATTTTTGGGATACGTTACCACGCTATACGATAGAGTCAACCCTACTTATGTCAATATCGGAGTCGGATTTGTTTCAGCCGTTATTGATAACGTGCCGGTCATGTCGGCGGTGCTGAAAGCCAATCCTCAGCTCGACTATACCCAATGGATGCTTCTGACGCTGACCGCAGGTGTGGGCGGATCTCTTATCAGTTTTGGGAGTGCAGCAGGTGTCGGAGTAATGGGGAGAATGCATGGAATTTATACCTTTGCTTCCCACATGAAGTTGGCCTGGACGGTATTAATCGGGTATACTGTTTCAATCGGAATATGGTATCTTCAATTTATAGTTTTAGGTATCGATTAATTTTTGGAGATTAATTTCTAATTATGAAAAAAGCAACAAAGAGAGCATCTTTTACATTGATTGCACGTTTTTTTGTTTTTTCTCTTTTTTTAGTATTTTTTTCAACGTCACTGAATGCCCAAGGCGAGTTTCTAATCGATCCTTCTTCGGTAGTTGCGAATGAAAAAGGGATCAATTTCATTAAACATGACAGCGACATTATCCAATATATATCCATAGCGCCGAAAGAAAACAATATCTCAGCACAATTCGTTTATACAAATAATCAATGGTTCAGCATCAATATCGGTTCCAACAGCACACTCCATCAAACAGAAGATATTTCTGTTTTTAATGCCGATTTTAAGGCTCTTTCCCCCGATGGCAATATGGGGACTTATATCGGCGTAGCCGAATCACCTTCTATGGATAAATTTATCGTCTCCCAAAATTTTAATTTGCAAGAAGGACAAATCAAGCTTTCCGGTGCGTATTTGACAAGATTTTTTGATCCGTACGCACTCAAATCAACACAAAAAACGGTAGGTGCCGAATATTCCTATGACCTCTTTGATGAGGAATCTCCGTTGCAAGAGATTCAAACTTCTTTCGTCTATTATGATGTAGATGAAAAAAATAGAGGTTTGGTTTCAGATAACAGTATCGAAGAATATCTAAATAATAATAGAAAAATTTCATCCGAAATGGCAGCGGTATTGAGACTTTCGCCAAAGTTGAAAGCGATATTCGCAATGAACTATAAGAAAGAAGAGACAAACTTTATGGGTTCAAATCGTATGGAATTAAAATATCGGGAAAATGACTATACTCAAATGAGTTTATACTCCAGTAGTGATATGGTCAATAATAAAGTAGCCGGTATAAAATATTCGCATAATTTCAAAGATTCAATAAAAGCTTTTATGTCGGCAGAACGGCACTACAATAGTATGGACATGAATCAAAATATATGTCAATTTGGCCTAAGCTATCGTTTTAATACCGATCAAATAAGCTCTAGACTCCCGCAGCTGTTTAAAAAGAAAGACCACTCGCATCACTATACTTTACCTGGAATCACACCTATTGAAAGAGTTAATGTAAATGATATAATCTAAGAGCGTTGCTGACATAACACTGATTAAGTGAAAAGGATGTAGATGAGCGATATTCTGCAAAAATGGAATCTTTGGATCGGTCTCTATCCTATGATTTCTAAGTTTACCGTTGTATTGATTGCTTTTTTTATCATAATGGGTATTGTTTATAGTCTCAAATCACGGATTAACAGCGTCGTCGAAGAGAGTACGACGCGGTATCGAATGCGAAAAGCCGTTACCCTGATCGCCTATTTGATTTTCGTCGTGATTGCAATTGCAACGTTTAAAAAAGATATGAGCGGGTTTGCGGTAATGATCGGAGTGATTGCCGGTGGGATTGCCTTTGCCCTCCAAGAAGTGATCATCAGTATTGCCGGATGGCTCGCAATTACTTTTTCCTCTTTTTATCGTGTCGGAGACCGGATCAAAATAGGTTCCATTTACGGCGACGTTATTGATATCGGGATTTTACGTACCACTTTGATGGAATGCGGTGCATGGGTCAACAGTGATTTGTACAACGGTAGGATTGTTCGGGTAACAAACAGCTTTATTTTCAAAGACCCTGTCTATAACTATTCGGGAGAATTTCCTTTTTTATGGGATGAAATTATCCTTCCGATTCGATATGGTAGCTCTGTTGAACATACGCGCCAAACACTGATGAGTATTGCGGATGATGTGGTAGGAGATTTTACGGAGTCCGTCCGTGAAAGTTGGCAAAATCTATCCAAGCTTTATGCGGTGGAATCTGCCACTGTAGAACCGATGGTAACGATATCAGCTACCGATAACTGGATAGAATTCACCCTGCGGTATGTGGTTGATTTCAAAAAGCGACGCTCTACCAGAGATCAGCTTTTTACCCGATTTTTAGTAGAAGTGGAAAAAAGTGAAGGAAAAATTCAGATGGCTTCTCAAACGTCTGAAATCGTATCATTCCCAAAATTGCATATCCAATCAGAGAACATTCAGGAGAATATTAAAAATTAGAGACATGCCCAAAAATGGGCATGACCACATCATGCACTGATACTTAAAAGAGAAGTAGTATCGGTTGAAGTGCTATTGTTACCGTAGTAGGAGAGAATGTTTTTGAGCATAATATCACTCAATTTTTGAGAAGAAGTATTGGATTGAGTCGTTGATGATGCAGTAGAAGAATCCGTTGCAGAAGATGTGCCATTTTTAGCGGACGAATCTGTTTTTGAATTTCCTAATGCAGCCAATAATTCGTCGATACTGACGGTTCCGTCTTGATTTGTATCCATTGCATCAAAAATCTCACTGCTGCTTGAAGTGCTCGATGAAGCAGAGGCTGAATCACTCGGTGGAGGAGGGGGAGGCATACCGCCTTCATGTCCCTGAGGTTTTGTGTTTTGAAGTGCGGAGAGTAGTTCATCGGTACTCACTGTTCCGTCACTATTGGTATCGAGTGCGTTAAAAGCATCTGTGACGGAGGAACTGCTTGTAGTAGAGTTGCTGTTTGTAGAACTGTCACTGTTACTTGTGCTTGCTGCAAGTGCTTGCGCCGCCGCACTAAATTCGGCTGAATCGATTGAACCGTTGTTATTGGTGTCCATCGAACTCAGTAACTCTTTTGCCAAATCCTCAAAACTCGGTTTGTTTGTTTGTTGAGATGAGGATGTTGCGGAAGAACTGTAAGACGAATACGCATTGCTGTAGTTGGAACTAACGGTCATGGCATACTCCTTATCGGGTGTAGCAAGAAAAAAATCTTACTCGAGTGTAAGAATAATTTTGAAACAGTAACTAATAGGTAACAGCCAATACGTTTAAAGTTATTTACGATAAAGTTTCTCAATTTCAATTAGGGCAGATATTTATGGATCACCACCACCATCATCATCATAATCACGACAGTGACATCAGCGGAGGCAAGCTTCTTTTTAGTGTTCTTCTTAACGTAGTGATTACCGCAGCACAATTTATAGGCGGGATACTATCGGGTTCATTGGCACTTCTAAGCGATGCCCTTCATAACTTTAGCGATGTGATGAGCCTCGTCATCAGCTATTATGCTCACCGTTTATCGCATCGTCCTCAAAATATTCGTCAAACATTCGGCTTTAAACGTGCCGAAATTCTTGCAGCGCTGTTTAACGCTTCGGTTCTGATCGCGGTATCCCTTTATCTGATTGTTGAATCCATTCACCGCTTTTTAGATCCGCAGGCAATTGATTCGACATGGGTAATGGCATTGGCTGCATTGGGAATTGCCGTAAATGGTCTCTCTGCATGGCTATTGCACCGTGATGCCGGTCATAACCTGAATATCCGATCCGCTTATTTGCATCTGATGGGAGATCTGATGACATCGTTCGCCGTATTGGCTGGCGGTGCGATGATCTATTTTTACGGATGGTATTGGATCGATCCTCTTTTATCTTTGTTGATCTCATTTTATCTTATCCGGTCATCCTATGGAATCGTCCGCGAATCGGGCAGTATGCTGATGCAGTTTTCACCGGAACATATTTCTGTGGATACGATTGTTGAAAAAGTCAAAATCTTTAACAGTATCGAAAGTATTCACCATATTCATTTGTGGCAGTTGGACGATGAAACGGTATTTCTCGAAGCGCGTCTCAACTTTTGTGAAGACCTGACGCTCAGTGCAACCAATAGTATACTTCATGATCTATCCCATGCTCTCGAAGAGATAGGGATAAGTCATACAACATTTCAATGTGAGATCGGTAAAGAGGGTCGGGAACAGGTGTTAGAACGATGCGTACATCATTAATAAATCAGCGATCTTTAATGATGTCAAAATTCTCAGGAATGACTGGTTTGAACCTAGTGGATTCGATCGCTTTGTTCTGAACCGGAGTGGTGAATACGATCGTAACACTGTTGTCATACCCGTCTTTATAACTGATGGAGGTGAGCAAATTATTTTTAAACAAAACACTGTAGGTTTGCCCTTTGACGGTAGCGGTATATCGATTTTCATCTATTTTTTTTGCTTTTTGGATAATCTGTAAAAAATCGATTTCGTCATCGAGGCTGCGAATCGTCACCTGCTCGATTTGAGGTTCAATAACGGTGATTTTTTGACCGTTGATATAAACACTTTTTTGGATCGGTTTTTGATACACCCATAATGCGTTTTGCGGTTTGTCTGCCCACAGTTCACCATGATAGATGATTTTTTTTCCATTCTCATCAACAATAGTCTGAATGAATTTGGAATTAAATGAGTTTAGTTCTTTCGGGGAAGCGAAAAGGGTGAGGGTGAGTAAAAAAAACAGGGGCAAAAAACGCACATAAAATCCTTGATTAGTTGATTTTGACATTGTACCCTATGCTCATTAACCAAAACAATAGATTTCGTATGTTAAAATCAGCGACTTTTTCAATACTGTTCATAATGAAGGCTTTTAATGCTCCAATCGCTTGTCGGAAAAATTTTCGGTACCAAAAACGATCGAGAAGTCAAAAAATATCGTAAAAATGTAGAGGCGATCAACGCC
>NZ_JAQTQR010000031.1 GCF_028712165.1 Sulfuricurvum sp.
TGCCAATGTATTTTGAGATGTGGTAGATTTACCGATCCCACCTTTTCCGTAGAACGCGATTTGTCGCAAGCTAGCTGCTCCAGCCATGTTATCCCCTTATTTTTGAACTTCACTTAGGTTGATGCATCCGTCGTTCTATGGTTTTTTGCGACATTTTCTAAAACGATACGACAAAATAGAATTTTGATGACAAATTTGTAGGAATAGGTTTTGCAGGGGGCAAACATTTAAATTTTTGTCTCATTTTTCATAGTTCCATAACAAAGATTTTATTCTTTGCTTTGGAATTTATGGATTTAAGATCTGTGTTATTTCATCATCATTCAATTTGTAGTTTAAAAAGTGTGCGTAAAAATCCAATACTTCTTTTCTTATAGAGATATCTTTAAAGGCATCCGGAAAAAATATCTCTGCAGCCCACATCACAGCCAATGGCTGTTCAGGCGTATAGTGTGACCATACATGTGCTCCCATCGGCATTACAAAAACTTTTTTATTTTTGACAGCATTAATAGATGCAAATCTTTGATCTTTATAAAGTAGATCGATCTCTTTTTTATTCCATACAAATAGATAATCCGGATTCCATGTCAATAACTGTTCTATATTTAGCGCTGCATGATCTTTTTGCCCTTTTGCAACATTTATCCCACCCGCATTTTCTATCATCCATGTTGCGGTTGATGTCATCGGCAAAGATAGATTTGTATAATTCATATAGAGGGCTTTTGGTTTTACTTTTACATTAGATACCCGTTTAGTGACACTCTTCAATGTATCATCATAATATTGGTTGTATTCTCGTGCACGCTCTTCTTTACCCATGATGCTTCCCAGCAAAGTCATGGTACGTTTAATACTCACAGGACTGTCCCAATAGAGTGCTACCACCGGAAACCCTTTTTTGGTCAAATTCTCTGCACTTATTTTATTGACGACAAAAACTACGTCATACGATAAACTGCTCAAGGTCTCGCTATTAACATCCCAGCTCGGACCTCCGTTAGATACAATCGGCTCTGTTGCGATTTTAGGGGCGAATATCGATTGAAATTTCCAATTTTTCCCGCTCATATATCCGGGCATCCCATTTTGTATCGTATCCGCACATCCCAGCGCAAATAAAAATGCGTTAACCGCCGGCGTACCGCCGGCAGTAACCACTTTGTTTACAGAAGCAGGTATCTCGACACTACGCCCGGTCATATCAATAATCGTTTTTGTCTGAACCGCCGATACAATCGAGGAAATGACTAAGAATAAAAAGAGAAATATTCTCATCTTAGAACTTTAATGCCAGGGTGGCCATTGCGGTAAACGGAGCCCCCGGATAATATAAAGCGCTGTTTGTTCCGCTGTCATCGAGATCATTTTTGATGATTGCAATGTATTTTCTGTTTAACATATTTTGAAGAGACAAAGATGTAGAAATCTCTTTGAATCCTCCAACATTGTGTTTAACATACCCGCACTCCATGTCCATCGTAGTGTAGGAAGGGACTTTCTGGGTATTCAAGATATCGCCGTATCGTGAATCGACATATTTAAGTGCCGGAGAAAGATAAAAACCGTCATATTTAAAGATACTTCCCACTTTAAAAAGCCATTTCGGAGCATCGGGGACCTGATTTCCGTCTACCGCCAGCAATGCGCCCCCTGTCGTTAGCAGATTCTGTGTGAAATTCAATCTATTATATGAGAGAGCGCTAAAGAGTTCCACATCGGCAACCGGCACATATAGTGCGCTAAGTTCAAATCCTTTCCCCTCTGCTTGTGCATTGCTTTGGTAATAGTTCAAATTGACCACAGGGTCATATACAGTCACTTGTTTATTCACGTATTTCGAATAATAAAGGGTCGGTTCAACACTCCAATTTTCCCCTTTGATTTTCATACCGATATCAAAAGTATCCGACGTTTCGAGTTTGAGCGTATCCCAGATATCCTGTAGCGATATCCCGTGAGACTGGAAAACGGCTTTTTTACTCTTATAGATAGAAAAGAGCGGACCGTTCCATGGATTTGCATACCCTTTGGCATAGTTTGCGTTAAGACTCATATCGGGCGAGAGCTCATAGCTGAGATTCAAAGTTGGCAGAACCTTTTTAAAGGTAATCTCATTAACATGCAGATCAGGATCGATCGTCGCACTTGCCATCGCTGCATCATACGATACGTCTCCTGCTGTCGTTGTGTAGCCTTGGATACTCGGAAGTTTCATTTCCAGATACCGGACACCCGCTTGAACTTTCCAATCATCCGTCTCTTTTTTGAGCATCAGGAATGGGCTGTTGAACTCTCTACTTCCGATATCGTTTAACATCCCCCATGAACTGAATACCAGCTGTCCATTATTGATACTATAGCTCTTTTGGCCTGTTGGGGGTGGAATAGTGTCGATTTTTTGATACCAGTAGCCTATCGCAGCATCCAGCCAAGCAAAGTTTTTATCGTACCGTACGACTACACCGTTTTGTTCTTGCTCCATGTCCATCTTACTGACGACATTACTGGTGGCGTTATACGATAAACGATAGCCATCCGTATCAATATGGTAGGGCTTGATCGATAATATACCTTCTAGCAGTTTGGCTTGGATATTTGCCTGAACAAGATTCTCTTTGAAATGCTGTTTATTAAAATCGTAATAGTATTTGTCATTTGCCGCACTGCCAGTCAGTTCCGTATTGAAATCAAAATCGTAATTGGCCGAGAGATCACTGGCCAGTGCATAGGTAAGCCCCCGATAATCGTTTCGCTCGATGTCATTGTGCGCTGCCAAAATATCGATACTCAGTGCATCAGTAATCGGAACCGTCATTCCTGCTTCAATATTATCTCTATCACTTTTTCCCTTACCTCTGAACTTATCGACCTCCGAATGCGAAAGAGAAATAAAGAACTTTGTATCATATGCCAATTTTCCGCTATCGACACGAGTAAAGGTTCTCGAAAATGATCCACCCCCAAAAGCTTGTTTTATATAGACTTCGAAATCATCCAACGCTTTTCTGGTTTTTAGATCCAGTGATCCGGCATTATTACCAAAGCCGAAACCGCTATCGCCATTCGAAGGACCGCTGACAAAACTCATACTGCTGATATTTTCCATATCGAGTATGCTTCCCATAGCCCCTTGACCTACATTTACAACAGAGGGAACACCATCATTTGTAAGTGCGAACCGACCGAACGTATCAGCATAAAGCCCACGGATTCGAAAAGAGTTTTGATCTAAAGAGAGTCCATAAGCATCTGTTTGAGCCATATGAACTGAGGGCTGCATATCTAGTGCTTTATAAGGATTTGTCTGACCGGCACCAACCCTATTATCGATGTTTGCTTTTGTAATATTTTTGGTATTGGCCTCATCCATATCTACTCTGTCCGTAACCTCGATTTTTTCAATCTCTAACGTCTCTGCTAACAATGATGATGTAATAATAGACACAGCACCCAATATCAATGGATATTTTTTCATCTTTTTTCCTTTTTTAGTTTTTAATGCTCTATCAAATAGCTCTACATTTCTGATAAAACATACAATTTCAAAATTATATCGTTATATACTTTTTGATATAATGCTTTTTATGGGAAAAAGATGTTTAATTTTGCATTCATTGATTAAAAAATAAGCGATGACGATGATCGAAAATTATTTCAAACCGATACACTTCCATTAAAAAGGGCGGATATGACCAATAAAGAAAAATCAATATACAATTTCCATCAGGCTCGTACATCGCATATCCGCTGGGTCAATGCGATCAAACTGCTTGTCTCTGGGATCGAAGTGCCTGAACATACTATTCATCTTAGCCCTACCGATTCATTATTCGGTCAATGGTTTTATGATGAGGCCATGCTCTTTTCCCAAGGAGTATCCCGTATGGTGCTTGAAGAGATTGAAATACTGATGCTCTCATTGCATGATAAGTATACGAAGATTTACCCTATCTATTATAAGAATAAAAAGAAATCCCTTTTAGGCGGATTGATCGGTGCTAAAAATAAAGTAAATGAACATGAAATCGAGCTTTCTCACCGTTATTATGAAGAGATTATTCATCTCTCTGATAAACTCAAACATAAGCTCCGTATTTTAGAAAGTCAGATTATGAGCATGGGTGATGATAAATTTAATCTTATTGCCGGTTTTTCAAAAGCAGCCGTTTCCGTTAATACAGAACTGTTGACTTCCGAATCCGACAACAAAGAAGATGACGCGTATTTTTACGGAACGAGAGGGAGAGGATGAGCTTTTCTCTCAGTCAGCTCATTCATAGAATAAAATAGAAATCTTATATCTGCTACAATTCAATTATAACTACCTAATCAATACTTTTTCTAAATGAGAATACATGCTCCAGTACATCGATTACATCTATTTTTTCTACGGCCTTGCATTTTTCCTGTTCGGCTTTAGCATTCTTCATTATCCGATGGAGAATTCTATTTTCAAATTCACCCGTGAATTAAAATATTTAGGTGTATTTGGGATTCTCCATGGAATATCCGAATGGCTCGTTATGTTCAAATCCATGGGCGGAAAGGAAACGGAAGAATTATTTTATATCAGCAGTTTGATTACAATGAGCCTCTCGTACGGTGTCCTTTTCTATTTTTCTCTACGTGTTATTTGGAATAAAAAGTATTCGATGATAACTCTTGTTCTTATTACTTTAGGGTTAGTTGCATTATTAGTAGGTTTTCATAATGTAACGTTAGACAATATTAATATTTTAGTCCGCTATTTCCTTGGTCTTCCCGGAATTTTTATGACTGCCTATATATTTTATCATCCGGTCTACCTCGTCCAAGGCTCCGTATATGCTTCTATGAAACGGTGTGCCTATTTCCTTGCAAGTACTTTTTTCCTATATGGTATTTTCGCAGGACTCATTGTTCCTGTCGGAACATTTTTCCCCTCATCCATACTCAATGGAGAATCTTTTGAAGCATTTACCTCTTTACCCGTAGAACTGTTTCGCGCACTCTGTGCAATGGCGGCAGGCTATGCAATCACGCAGATCCTTCGTGTATTTAAACACCAAACCGACTTTCATCTTCTCCGCCTCTCAAAAGCGCTTGAAGAGAGTGGTGATACGGTCGTCATCACTGATTTACAAGGTAAAATCGAATACGTCAACCGAGCATTCGAGCAACAATCAGGCTATCTGGCACAGGAAGTCATCGGTCATACACCGAGCATGCTCCGTTCCGGCGAGCATCATAGCTCCTTTTATCAACATTTATGGAATACAATTCTTTCAGGGGAAACCTATCAAGGCATCCTCACAAATAAACGAAAAGACGAAACACTCTACAATGAGTTTAAAACGATCGTCCCACTCAAAAACAAGCGTCAGGAACTCACCAGTTTCATCTCAACCGGAAAAGATATCACGTCACGGATCATCTTTGAACACGAACTGGAAAAAGCAGCTTCTACCGATCCTCTGACCAATGCAGCCAACCGCTTGCAATGTAATCGATGGCTTAAATTAGCAACGGAACATGCCCAAGACACCAATATTTCAGTAGCACTGATTCTCTTTGATATCGATGACTTTAAAAAAGTTAACGATACCTTCGGTCACAATACCGGAGATGAAGTCCTCATTCAAATAGCCGCAATTGTCCGTACTATGGTGAGAAGCAATGATATGTTTGCACGTTGGGGTGGAGAAGAATTCGTCATTTTACAGATTGATACTCCGTATGAAGGAACAATAGCACTTGCCGAAAGGCTTAGAAAAGAGATAGAGAAATCTGTCTTTGTCAATGTCGAAAAACTGACTATTAGTATCGGTGTTGCGCAATACAATGGAGATGAGAGCATCGAATCCTTTGTTAAAAAAGCGGATGATGCTATGTATCAGGCAAAAAGGGAAGGAAAAAATAAAGTTGTCGTGAATCAAAGAGAAGTAAATCCCTAAAGATTCCGATAAAGAAGCCCCATATTGCTCGATTTAAATTCAAATGTTTTATAAAAATCGAGTGCCGCATCGTTGCGTCTGTCTGCACCGAGAGAAAGACGTACATAACCTAATTGCACAGCCTCTTCAATCATCGAATCCAAAAGCAATCGCCCTATTCCCCTCCGTCGATACTCTGAAGAGACAATCATATCCTCGATCAAACCTACACGTGTTCCGCAGGCTGTAGAGATAAGACTCTGCATCGAAAGCATCCCGATAACATGATCCGAATATGTGGCGACAAGAATCTTTGCATCCGGTTTTTGCAAAAGCAATTCCAACCCTTCCCGCTGTTTAGCCGAATCGATGATAAAATCATCTTCAATCGCAAAAAGTTCCGATAATAATCCGGTCATAGCCTCTATATCATCAGCATACGCATAACGAATTTGTATATCAACGCCCATTTTTCATCCGTTCTAAAAGTTCACCCAGCTTATCATGACGTAATTGAATCAAACGCTCGATTTCATCGTAATCGAATTTACCGAAATAAGCCATATCAAACAGTCTGAGAAGAGCTGCGCGACAGCAGCTTTTGTCACACTCTGTGACGAGTTTTTTCGCTTTTTTATACGGAAGATCGGTCTCTTGGAAAATCTTGATTGCATCTGCTACATTCTTGCATCCGCATTCACAGATTTCAAGGGCTAAAACTTCTTCCTTCGTAGCCATGACCCACCCCTTAGAGGGAGTGCTCTGCCTTGTAACTATTTGCCTTTTCGACGGCTTCATACAATTTTTGGGCGAGTTCCGGCATTTTTACATGATTTGTCCAAACCGTATCTTCTACAATATCATGAATTTCTGATGCGATTTCAACGGCAAAACGTTTCAATTTTGCTAACTCTTTTTTATGATCTAGTTCAGTCATTTCCGACATATTTTATCCTTTTTGTTTAATTTGATATAACTAAAGTTAGGCAACACGTATCTCAATGTGGCGTGCTTGTTCTTTCCCTAATGCAACAACACGTTCACCGATCTGAACCTGAACGCTGCTTTTAAAGAGACCGTAACGCTTTACACATAGCGTTGCATTTGGACAAATGCCCATAGCGCACAAATGATCTTTTAACGTTTCATCAAGTGCTATGGATAAGACTCTGCATTTTTCATTCACACAGGTTTCAAGAAGATTCATATCTAATCCTTACAGTGAAAATGCATAAATATTTTCAAATTTTACAGGATGAAAATCGCCGTAACACATATGCAAGAACGTCCCTTTTTGTTGAAAATGGTAGTCTTCAAAAAGTTTAACCGCACGCTTATTACCCAACGGAACATCTGCCAAGACTTTCTTGAGCCCTCTAAAGTACAAGACACCCTGCATCATTTTCTCTGCTTCGTCATCAAAACCTTCACGACATTGCCAAGGACCCAGATAAACACCCCGTGCATTAATAACGCTGGAGTGCTGAAACGAATTTGGTAATGCAAATTTGAGTGAGCTGTTACGCTCCATCTCATCGAGCATAAAGCCCATTCGATCTTCACCAAATGTTTCAAAATCGATTTTACGGATAGTAGCATCGAAATTACCGCCATCAAGCTCTTTTGCCTGTGCATTGGTAAAACTAAACGGCGGTACTTTTCCTACATTGAGAAAACGGCCTACTTCCATAACGCTCTTAAAACCGCTCTTTTCAAAAAAGCTTATCAAATGAGGGTTTGCATGAAGATAGACGGAAGGGTGCTCATCTTTTAATACTCCGAAAAGAGTATTAAACAAACGTCGTCCGATTCCTTGTTTTTGGTGGCTTGGCTTGACCATAAAATATTTTATCATTGCGGAGCGCTCAAACTCAACAGCCATCACGGCACCGACCAAAACACCCTCTTCATACGCTCCGTAACATAAATGAGGAGCATGCATCATCATGAGTTTGACATGATAACCATCGAGCAGCCAACCTACATCTTCAGCAATTTTAATGAGCTCCGGAACATCCACATATTTGAGCCATCCTATATACATATTGCATCCTGATAAAGTGATTTAAGTTCACTGATGTCGAGTACACGCTTACGTGAAGTGACAATCTCTCGGATTTTCGGGAGCATATCCCGAAGTATTCCGGTATCGGCAGTGATTCCCATCCGTGCAAGATGGTAGCTTATAGTCGCACTCCCAGAGTGCTTGCCGATAGGAAATGAACTTTGTAAACCAACTTCTTCTGCCTCGTAAGGCTCATACGCGTGAGAATCTTTCATCATGCCGCTTGCATGGATGCCGCTCTCATGGGCAAAAATATTTTCACCCACGACAGGAGCATTGGAAGCGAGCGCTACATTTGCAGCTGCTGCTACTGTTTGAACCAAATTTCGGATTAGGTGTGCATCTATGGGACGTGCTTCACCGTAGAGATGTTTAAGTGCCATGAGAATCTGTTCAAACGAAGCGTTCCCAGCACGTTCTCCCAATCCGATTACGGTTGTATTCATACTGATAGCCCCTGCATCAATACCGCTGAGGGCATTGGCATTGGCAAGACCAAAATCATTGTGTGTGTGCATTTCAATCGGGAGGAGATTCAGGTCACATAATGACTTAATTGCAGTGTAGGTTTGTGTAGGTGTCATAACACCGATTGTATCGCAGTAACGGAATCGTGATGCACCGCACTCACGGGCAAGTTCCATAACTTCTTTGATAAATTCATGGCTCCCTCTGGAGCTGTCTTCACCGCCGATGCAAACAAATAATCCCTCACGCGTTGCAGATGTGACAACACGTTCGAGTTCACTTAAAACTTTGGCTTTACTGCCGCCGAATTTAACATCGATAAGAAGATCAGAGACAGGAATGGAGAGATCGACTGCTTTTATCCCGCAAGAGAGAGAAGCATCCAAATCTTCCATTTTCATCCGATTCCACGTCATCATACGAGCCTTTAGCCCCAGGGCTAAAAGCTCTTTTATATCATCACGTTCTTTGACACCCATTGCTGCAATACCGATTTCAAGTTCATCCGCACCGCACGCATCAAGAAGCGTTGCGATACGAAGTTTTTCTTCCGTATTGAATGCAACATAAGGAGCTTGTTCCCCGTCGCGTAATGTGGTGTCATTGATGAGTGCCATAATAGGCTCCTTAGTTCACTTCTGCGTTTTCATCCATACCAAAGTATTTGCGTGATGCTTTGAGTACCGAAATTTCGATCGGCTCATACGCATAACTTTGATCGGCAATGATTCCGGCAGCTTTAAGATCATCTTGAGGACATCCGCCGATTTTAGCCGTAAGGATCAATTGTACGTCTTTGAGTTTTTCCAAGATTGGAGCCAATGGATTGGTTCCGTCCGGACCTGCACAGTATTCGTAATCAACTTTACGGTGATGGATAAATCGGATACCTTTATCACCGGCTTCGTAGATCAAGAACTCTTTAACACTTCCGAAATGTTGGTTAATCATCCCCTCACCGGCAGTTGTTACCGCTACAAGGATAGTCACACCGGTAGAGCTGAGTTCTTCTTTCTCTTTACGAACACGCTCATTCGCTTGATCGAGGAAGAATCGGAACTCTTCGATTTTTGCTTGGGCTGCCTGACGTGCTTCAAGATCGTATTTGATTTGAAGTTCGTCGAAGCTAAGACCTGCGAAGGTATCTTTTGTAAATTCAGCTCCACGGTCTTCACCGATAAGACCAACTGCATCCGCACGGCATTGACGGCAGTGCTGCATCAATTTCATATCCATACCGCATGCTTCTTGAACCGCCATTTGCTCTTGGTCAGTAGCACTCGGTACTCCGTCAAGGGCAAATTTTGTTCCGAACTCAGGCTCAGATAGGATCGGCATGATGTTATGTAAGAAAACACCGATCTCTTTAAGCTTTTTGGAAACTTCCGGAAGGTGTTTATCATTGATGCCCGGGATAAGAACTGAGTTTGCTTTGATCAAGATCCCTTTCTCAACGCATTTTTTCATCCCTTCGAGTTGATTTTCCAAAAGAATTTGTGCCGCTTCTTTACCATAGATACGTTTGTTATTATGGAAAATCCACGGATAGATTTGACTTCCGATCTCGCCTGTTTCATCAACACTGTTGATCGTTACAGTAATATGATCGATATTGTATTCAACCATTTCATCGATAAAGTTCGGCAATTCCAAACCGTTTGTTGAAAGACAAAGTTTAAGATCCGGTGCAAATTCGCGAACCATTCCGAATGTCTCAAAAGTTTTCTTCGGATTGGCTAACGCATCTCCCGGACCCGCGATACCGAGTACGCTCATACGTTGTACTTCACCACCGACGAGAAGTACTTTTTTTGCTGCTTCTTCAGGAGTGAGACGCTCTGACGTTACCCCCGGACGACTTTCATTTGAACAGTCGTATTTACGATTACAATAATTGCATTGAATATTACACGCCGGTGCTACCGCAACGTGAATACGGGCATAGTGATGGTGCGCCCCCTCTGAATAACATGGATGATTGTGTATCTTCGCTTGAATATCTTCGGGCATAAAAGATTCATTTCCGCTTGAGGAACAACTCATAATAACTCCTTTGTAAGTGTCATTAAATGATTCACAACCTCATCCGGTGGCAACCATTTTCTAAAAGGGTTAATGCAATGAATGTTCTATAGGTTTAAAAAGGAGAGTTCAACAAAAAGTGACGTTTTTGTAGCAGTTACAACCGAAGCCTACAGAAATTAGAGTTTGATTGTCGGTTGTGGAGTAGAGAAGAGGTATCCTTGTGAATACTCAACACCAAGATTCATTAATGTTGAAAAGATCGCTTCATCTTCAACAAACTCCGCAATAGTCTCTATCCCTTTTTTACGAGCAAAAAAGAGAATACTCTCTACCGTCAGAAGATGATCTTTATCGTGATTAATATTTTTGATCAGTGAACCGTCGATTTTAATATAGTCAACATCCAGCTTACTGAGATAGCTGAAATTCGAATATCCGGTTCCAAAATCATCGATTGCGATTTTACAGCCGAATTGTTTTACATGCCGTATAAAATCAATGACCTCTTCATAATTGACAATCCCTTCGGATTCAACAATCTCAAAAACAAGACGCTTTGATGCAGATGAAAGTTCTACCATTTTATAGATATAGGAACGTGTTTCGTCCGAAATAATATCGTTAACGGTTAAATTCAGAGAGAATTCATACTCAACTTTTTCAAAAACAGCAAAAGTCTTGGCAATCATTATCCGTGTCAATTTATCGTATAGTTTTGTTTTTTTGGCATGTTCCAAAAACCAAAATGGACTTAAAACTGTACCGTCAGGTTCTATCAATCGAATGAGTGATTCGTATTTAACAATTTGTCGGGTTTGATTGTCTACGATTCCCTGAAAATACGGAACAATACGATCATCATCAATCGCCGATTTGATCTTATCAAAGATCCAGATATTATTACGTGTTTTTTCACTCAAAGCGGTATTGTCGTTAAAAATAATCAATTTTTCCCGTTGTTCTTTGGCCTCTTTGAGAGCCATGTGTGCTAGATTATAAACATCTGTATAGGGTGCATGGGCGATACCTGCAGAGATATTTACCGATATTTCATGTCCGCTAATACTGTATTTAAAATTTTCAAGTTTATTGATCTGTTCAATAACATAATCTCTTAATGTCTCATCAAATGGGCGTGTAATGCAGATAAGTGCAAATTCATCCCCACTGATACGATAGAGATAATTATGTTCGGAAATTAACTCAAGCCGCATACCGAATGCTTTTAGAAGTCCATCTCCGATTTCATATCCAAAATAATCATTAATGGTTGAAAATCTATCAATATTAAGCAATATTAGAGTAATTTCATCTTCTCCGCTTTCCAAATCTCCGAGCAATGCAGTCCGGTTTTTTAATCCGCTGAGAGGATCGATCAATTGTCGTCGGATAATTTGATCTTTTGCGATTAGCTCAGTAACATTAACACGTGCAGCAATGTATTCTACAATCTCACCATTATCATCAAAAATAGGTGCGATTACTGTTTTAACATGATAAGTTTCGCCATATTTAGAAAGATTTTTAAATGTCTTTTTCCAGATATTTCCACTCATAATGGTGTCCCAAAGATCTTTGAAAATCTCAGATGGAGTATCCGGATGGCGAACAATATTATGATTTCTACCGATCAATTCTTCGCGAGAGTAACCGGAAACCTCACAAAATGTATCATTAACATAAGTAATTAATCCGTTTGCATCTGTTTTAGAGACGATGGAACTTTCATCAAGCACCATTTTGTATTGATCTAGAATTTTAATATTATCATCTAATTCATGTTGTGTTACATTGACCAGATGCGTCAAAGATTTTAACATCGTATGGCGATGTTCAATGGTATCTCTTTGTTTGTAATGTATAGAATTTAAAACATTATTCTCACTTAGTGAGAGTGTAGTTGTCGTAATATTTAGCAACTGATTACTAGAATCAGAGTGAAAAAACTCTCCAAACGTAAAAAATCCTGCCGTTGGGGCAATATCGTTAATAAGACCAAATTCATAATTGAGTTGTTCATTAAAAAAAAGTTTTCTTGCCGAACATGAATAAATATAGGTTGCTTCTACCGGGGAAGAAGCAATCGTATTACGAATATCGATAGCATGATCAAGTACCTCATCAACATTTCCAATCGCGAAACGTACTTTTTCATTAATATTAAAATGACCTACATATGTTAAAGCATCATCATCAGTTTTAGCAATAATATCCCGAGCTATACGGATTCCGTCATTGATTTTTATAAGGGGAAATTCAATGGTATTAATGGGTCCATGATTAAATATATCTATACCCAAATAATGTCTATATAATTCCATTACAGGACGATTATCAATCTCATAAATAATATTTTTGTCAACTTTAGTAACCATCATCTCTTTACCGATAGATGTCCAGTTTAGTGAATAGGCATTATGAACTTGAAGAGTGTCACTGTCTAACACGGCGATCACAATACCATCTTCGTATATAGTGCTATCTTTGAAAATATAGGTTCGGGTAAACGTCAAATCGTCTCCCGCATTCCCCCCCGCAATGACCACATCATTGCAAACCGATGTAAACCCATTTAAAAAGGATTCCGAATCGCTTTTAAGCCCTTCGCTCAGCGCAATACACACTTTTGTACGATCGGTCAGTATCTCTTGAGCAACACGTACTCCGTGAGGATAATCTGAACGGGGATAATAATAGGTTTTGACAGAAGTAGCATCAAATAGAGAAACCGAGACTATTATTTCTCTTGACGTCATAACCCCATTTATAATCTCTCCGGCAGTCGTGGCACCAATCAACAATGCATCCGGAAGCTTGGATGAAATGATATAGAGTACCGGTTGGATATATGTTTTATCCATTACTCCACTGAAGAGTTGAATAAAAATAGTCCCTGTATGCGAGGAAATCTGATCTATAAAAATTTCAAGCTTTTCTACAGTTACATATTTATGATTTAACAACTGCATAAAAACTCCCAATTTTGTAAGATACTCATACCTATTTTACTAAGTTATAGACTAAATGCTACTGAAATATTTTTACCTTATTCAATTGATGTGATAAAATTATATGAACAGAACTTGCATATTAAATTCTTAACATAAGGAGTTTAATTATGATGGTAGCCATTCCTATGGATGCGATGAAGCGTGTATATCACCAAAACCCCTGCAGTGCAACTATGTTTGCCATTTATGAAGTACTAGGTGAACGCAAAGATATCCGCTACCGTCACCACGAAACCCGTCTCAATCCATGGGAAAAACATGAGGGTGAAATGGTTCGTGATCCTAAGATGAAAGCATGCGAATGCGAATGCGAAACAGCACAGGATCCCCACCATATCAGCGAACATTACGCCCTGCTCGAAGTTATCGGAAAATGCGATTATTTACTAGTCGATCAATATTGTCTCAACACTCTCTTCGCTATGAAAAATGTCGGTATCAAAATTCACAAGTTACCGCCGTTTGTAAAAACGGCTGAAGAAGCGATTAATCACTTTCTTATCGGCAGTGAACTTACCGACAACTTGCAGTATATTCATCCCGTAGCCTAATATTTCGCCAAATAAGAACATTAAATGCATTTTTAACACTATATAATAAGTGTTAAAAAAGGTTCATCGTGCAAATCAATCATAATAATTCCATTCTTACTCTCGAAGATATGCCTCTGGATGTCGGATATAGTTCGGAAAAAGTCGATCTAAAAAACAGTGCAGGAGAAATTTTTTCTATTGGCGGACAAAACGGTGCGACACAGCTCCTCATCAGTGTCCCTTTTATCGACGATTCACTTATTTCACAATTAAGAGACTTTGATACTCTTCTATCCCTCAACGCACTTGGCGGAATTACAAAAGCACTTATCGTCGCAAATGATACACATGATTTACCTGCTCTTGAAGAGTGGTTGAGCGGATACGATTATGATGAAGCGTTCGGAGATTTTTACGGTGTCCGTCTTTCAAACAAAGAGCTTGCAAAATCACTTTTCATCATTTCCAAAGACGGAGCAGTCTTTTATCACGAAATCCTCAATGATCTCAACGAGCCTTTTAGTGTAGACAAAGCACTGGCTAAAATTGTTGCAGCTAACAGTTGCTATACAGGAAAAGGGTGTCACGGGTAATTTTTCCCCTGACTTAATCTCAACCGATTCTTAATTATATACAAGCTACTACTAGTCATTCAAAACTTAAATTCTACGCAAATTAATTATTTTAAACATATATGTGATATATTTCTCTTTTTAAATAATCTAAACAAGTACATTATTGATTATCAAGGAGTTCTATGCGGCGAATATGGATTGCTGTCGGACTTATTACCGTGTTTACCTCCGTCATTGTTGCAGTCAGTTTAAATAATGGCTATTTTCTAAAACCTTATCATTTCATAGGGACCCAATTAAGAGCGGATTTGAATCAGCCTGATGCCTATATCCGAACTAAAAGTCTCTCTTCTCTCCCTTCCGATTTATTACGTGTCCCTATAGCCCATGACGTCTTGACGGAAGATCTAGCGTTTTATTACGATAATCACGAAGACCGGTTAGGGGTAAGCGGTGCGATTAAACGGATTGCTTATGAGCATGATTTGGATTGGAGTGACAAAATTTTAGCCGGAGTTCTCAATGAACCGGCAGAAATAGCGTTATGGCGTGATGGACATGGCGCATTGCGTCACTATGCTATTGTTATAAAACGAAACGTATGGTCGAAACTCATCCAGCAGATTGCAACGGTTGCTGTAAACGACACCCAATTGACAAAAGCTGGCGAAATTACTACCCGACAAGGTAAAATTACCCTTTTTGCCCTCGAAATCAATCCCCATCGTACTTTCCTCATTATGAGCCAAAGAGATACCTTAGTTGTTTTATCCGATCCCGGACTCCTTTTAGATAATGAGGGAAATGTCATTAGCGAAGCCTCTAACACTATTAGCAGCTGGTTAGATAGTGATACGTTGTCCAAAAAATTTCTACTTAATGAGGCTTCTGCATCCGATAAACATACTTTAATTCTGCGTTCATCAGCATTAGCATTTGGTTATGATCCATTTATACCGGGATTTGAGGGAGTTCGATTTGACTTTGGAAACAGCTGGTCTACCTCTATGTGGATCAATCAGCAAAAATTGGGAAATTCGAAATTAGGAGATTATGCTTTATGGAAAGCTGCCCCTGCCAATCCTAGTGCTTGTATGGTTTTACCGCTTAAATGGGATTTATTGCACCAACTACTCACAAAAGCAGAAACAGAAGATAGCCTACCGCCATCAAACGAACTAAAAACACTCAATGGTTCTGTTTTAGCATGTTGGTATAACGAAGCAGGCTTGTATGCACCTGTATTTATAATCCATTCGGAATCCGCACTGGCGAATCGAAATAAATCTTTGCAAACATTGGCGGAATGGGCAATTGCTGATAAAAAAATTGTCGAAAAAATCTTTCCGAAAGATTCAGATGCTATCCTCTACAGCGGAGAGACTAATCAGGCTTCTATCGGAGCCAAAGGAAACTATATTGTTTTTTCTCCAAATACTCAATTAGTTGAAAAAACTTTTGATACGATGAGTCATCTTTATCCCAATGTAACTGATCAGGTTAAGACATCCGATGCTACTATGGCACTTTTAACACCGAAACCGCTTTCGTCTATGATTGAAAAAGAGGTAATTTCAGCCGTAGATGATACCGGAGACGCGAACCTACTCGCATTTACCCAAACCCATTTACCGCCTCGCATGAATGCTCTTGCACATTACCCTGCCTATCGGCTTGAACGACTGGGAGCGCTCAATCCCAAACAATCATGGCACGAAGTCCAATGGCAACCGATAGAAATCCGCCGATGACACGCCGTATATTTGTCACTGGAATATTAAGCTTCATTCCCCTAACACTCTGGAGTTCCCTAGCAGAGGAACGTTTTATCCTCACACCCGAACAATCTCGTATTTTTCGATCCTGGATGATACGGATTATTTCAGCCCAATTACGTTCTGGTCCCACTCCGAGATGGGAACAGCGTGACTGCGTCGGTTTGGTTCGCTTTGCTGTTGCCGAAGCATTGCAAACACATGATACAAAATGGAGACGCTCAAACAGCCTATCATGGTCACCTCTGCCTCCTGAACTCATTCTGAGCGCAAAACAAAAACAGTTTCGCCATCATTGGCACCATACGGATGGAACAGACTCAGCGTATATAAGTGCACTGGAACTGGTACAGGAAAATACCCTTTATCAGGGAAAAGACCCTAATCATGCACAGGCGGGAGACTTACTCTTTTTCGATCAAGGAGAATCCCAACATCTGATGGTATGGATGGGAAATTTTATCGCATATCACACTGGTACCATTACAGCTACGGATAATGGTCTTCGTTCTGTAACGTTTCACGATTTGATGGCTTGGAGTGACACACGATGGCACCCTTCACAAAACAATCCCAATTTTGCAGGCTTTTATCGCCTCAACTTTTTATCTGCCTAAATCAAACCTATGAGAGAAACAATGAGCATACCTTCTTTTATCCTAAAATCACTACTGATCTTCTTCTTTATGACACTACCCTCTTTTGCCGATGATAACGTGGGAACCCCTTTCTTTTTACTCAGCGACGCAACCTACGGTTCTCATGATACGGCATTGGTTCGACTAGAAGTAGAAAATGTGGATACTGTATCCGAATACGGCGGCGTTGACCTCTATGTCTACCAGATCAAAGATCCTATCGCCTTTTTAAAAGCTCAAAAAAATCTCCACCGTATCAATGTCGAACCAAACTACTCAGGTGGAACATTAGCCAATGCCTTATCACTGACATGGGATAAACTATGGAAGGAAGCCCGTGAAATCTGGCGCAAACTGTTTACACAAGATGCCCGTCATACGATTACAAACAATATTCCGCAGGTACGAACCCATCCACTGGGTAATACCTCCACACCACTGATCTTAAATCCACGATATGAACCGTTAAAAAGCCATATTCTCGTCAATAGTTTTCGTTATCCACTCCATAAAGCAAAATCGATTCAACCTCCAAAAGGGGTTGAACTTGCCGGAAGCAGCAGTGAATTTTTGGAAGCACCTCAAGGTAACGTGATGATTCCGTTAGGAAAAAAAGCTCCCGGACTTTATTTGGTCGAAGCGATGATCGGAGATTATCGTGCTACGACACTGGTGTTTGTATCTGATTCGGTAGCTGTTACAAAAGTTTCTTCAAACCAAATGCTAGCATGGATTGCGGATCGACGAACAAGCCAACCGGTTAAAGGTGCCGACGTTTTATGGAGCGACGGCATCGGCATCCTCTCCCAAAATAAAAGTGATCAAAATGGACTAGTCACATTTGAACGAAAAGGGGTTGAAAAAACCTATATATACGGCAAAGATCCTGATGGTGGAATCTATATTTCCGAAAACTATTATTATGACAGTGAAATCTATAATACAAAACTTTATGCCTCTACGGATCGTCCTCTGTATCGTCCGGGAGAAGATGTTTATGTTGAATTTATGGGGCGTAATTTCACCTCGGCACGCACATCAACCCCGCTTCAAAACGGTAGCCTTAAATTAGAGGTATTTGATCCGAATGGATTCCCTATTGCCCAGAAAAACGTTCAAATCACCGCAAATGGCGGTAATACTGCTTTTAAATTACCGAATAATGCCTCAGCCGGAGGATATGGGTTACGATTTGAATATTTAGGTAACTCCTACGGTGCTAGCTTTCGGGTCTCTGAATATCAAAAACCCCATTTTGAAATCAACATTTTTCCCGATAAATCTAATTATAAGACCAATGAACCCGTTACGGGCAAATTGCAATTGACCTATCCTGACGGAAAACCGGTCAAAAATGCTCAAATCGATATGAGTGTTCGAGCACAAAGCCTCAGTATGATTGAGGGAGATTTAGGTTACAGCGGGGCATTCCCTCTCAAAATCACGAACTCTGTTATTGCAACTGATGAAAAAGGGACGGCTCTTTTTTCTCTTCCTGCCGCAACCCTCCCTAGCCGATATGTTTTAAGTGCTCTGGCCACCGATGGAGCGGCATATCGCGTACGTGCAACCAAAGAACTCTTGATAGAACGTGGCGTCAATATGTACGATCTCTCTGCCGAAAAATCGTTCTCTTCGATCGGGACAAATGTAGTATTTGGTTTTCACCCTATCTCAATCGTCCAAAACAACCCTTCAACCGTACCTTTATCATGGAGCTGGTTACGGATGGAAGATCGCCATAAAGATCATGGCTCATTGAGCAATGCTTCCGATTTCAGCATCGTTTTCAATGAACCCGGAACCTATACTGTTTCCTTGCACGATCGCAATAACAATATTGTCGGAGCAACTACCCATTATGTAAGTGGAGGGGCTATCCGAGCTCCTCAGGGATCGATCAAAATGGTATTCGATCAAAACAGCTACCATCCCGGTGAAAGGGCTAAAGCTCTGATAACTTTTTCGGAGCCTGTCGATCAGGCACTCTTTACGTTAGAACGAGACCGAGTTGAAAAAACGGCGTTAATGTCAAAAAATACTGATTGGGTTAATGCCAAACGTCTTTCACCGACACAATGGCAAATTGAACTTCCCGTCAAAGCCGAATACGGGCCGAATATTACTTTCTCGGCAGTCTATGTCAAAGGAAATGAATATGTATTCCAAAATCTGGGATTAAAAGTAGAACAACCTCGCATTAACATTACCGTTCGAGCCGATAAAGCACTCTATGCTCCAGGCGAAAAAGTGACTCTCGATCTTACTGCCTTGATCGGTAATAAACCATCGGCAAATAGCCATCTAAACCTAAGTGTGGTGGATGAGATGGTTTACGTACTCCAAAGTGAAATCGCTCCCGATGTATTTGACTTTTTTTACCATCCTCGACGTAATAATGTCCGTACAACCGCCAGTCTGAGTTTTATCGGCTATGATTTGGCAAAAGTTCCCACAAATATTGCTTTGCCATCGCATGGGCAAACCCATCAGCGTGCCATCAAACTTCAAGAACGTCCAAGACGCGATGATAAAGATACCGCACTGTGGAATCCTGATATCATAACAGATAAAAATGGACACGCCCGTGTCAGCTTTATCATGCCTGACTCCCTAACCCGATGGAGAATCACGGCACGCGGTATGGACAGTTCAGGAATTGTAGGACAAAATACCGCTTATGTACGCTCCGACAAACCGTTTTATATCAAATGGACCAGTCCGACATGGATGCGAAGCGGAGACAATCCGAATGCCAGTATCGCCCTTTTTAACCAAACAGGTAAAAAAGCGATCATTGATTTCGCTATCCTAGGAGCCGGACTCAAATACAATCAGCCCGTATCCCTTAAACCAGGGATTAATTTTTTAAACTTCCCGCTCAAAGTGACAACGGCCGACTCCCGGCTTCATATCACCCTTTCAAGTCTCGGAAAACAGGTAGATGACATTAATATCCCTTTACGTATTCTTCCCGTTTATTGGCAAAACAAGCATGCTCTGCATCTAACGCTCAATACAAACGAGACATTTTTACACCTTCCTGCCGATGCTAAAAATATCAAGTTACAATTTACCGATGGGATCAGTGAACAATTTCGTCGAATTATGGATGATCTGATCGATTATCCATATGGTTGCGTTGAACAAACATCGAGTCGAATTATCCCTTATACTCTCGCCTTACTCTCTCTACAAAACAGTGATGAAAAACTTTCTGAACTCTTGAGACAACGATTGTATACGTTTCGTTTTCGATTGGCACAGATGGCTGGACCGGACGCAACATTCGGGTGGTGGAGCACACCGATAGAAGAAGGTGACCCATTTTTAACCACCTACGCTTATTATGCCGACTGGCACGCGAGCAAAGCACTGAATCTGAACCTTCCCGAAGGACATTTTGATATATTACTCGATATTTACCGTAAAAACGGTGCCAATCAAACGCCATGGAAACGTGCATTGATGCTCGATTGGATGCAGCAGATGGGTCTTCCGGTCGGTTCTCTTGCAGCAGCATTAGTAAACGAAGTAGCTCAGCATCCTAAAAATTCAGCAAAAAATTCTCTCCATCTTGATAATAGTGTCATCATGACAGCCGATACCCTTGCGATACACGATTCAATGGCACTTTTACTCAGTGCATATACGGTCCGTGCAACGCAAGGAAAACTCAACCCGTCCCTCAATCCTCAACTCACCGAAGCTGTCAAACAAATACATCAAGCATCCTTTCCCGTAGGAGAAGCGCTCCTAATGCTTTGTGGAAATACTCCATCTTCGGAAGCATCTGATATTTTAGATAAAGTACGTGTTGAATCGCCTACCATCGATAGAGCTGTTACCTTATTATGGGTATATCGTGCCCTTGAAAAAGAAGGAATATCTCCTCTTCTCACACGCTCAAATCAAACGATCACACCGGATAATTCGTGGAAAAGTACTCATACTTTTTCAGGACAGAATGTCTATTACTGGGCGAAAACAGCCATTCCGGCATCTATTCATCTCTCAGATATTCCAAAATCAGCATTCACGGCTGTTATTCGATATGACAGTGCCGAAACCGGTAAAAGCACACTCCCTGTACAAGTAGAACGACGTTTTTACCGTCTCAATAAATTCAACGCAGAGAGTAACGACTCTATCAACACAAACGGATCGGCACAATACGATTTAGAGCCTATGGGGAAAAACAGCCAATTTGATACAAATGAGCTCTATCTCGATCAAATCACGATAACGTCACATTCATCGACACCTTTACATTTTGGTATCGTTGAAGCGGCTCTCCCTCCTGGAATGTCAGCAGATTCTGCAACATGGGGAGTCAATATCCGTTATCCGGGTGGAGAAAGTTATGGTACATTAGAAAAAGCACGTTTTGACCTATCCGTGCAGGGATACTCCGTCCCTGTAGATACATTGGAGGGGACAACAGTTATCCGTCACCTAATCCGGCCAGCGCAAACCGGCACATTTTTACTTCCTCCGGCACGCTACTATAAAATGTATCAGCCGGATCAAAAAGCATTTGAGGAAACCCCGCGTGCCGTTATCCAAATTCACTAAAAGAGCCGCTTTCATCTTGCTTTGTTCACTTGTCTCCTGTGGAGCGGAAGAAGCAAATGTAGCATGGTTAAAAAACGGGACTATTACTATCCGATCTCTCGACGCACATGATCATATATCTGTATTATCCCCGTCTGATAAAGTCCCTTTGGGAAGTTTATGGAAACTGTTTGTATATATCTACTTAGCCGATACAAAAGCAAATGAGCCCTCTTATATCTGCAGCGGTGATCCAGCCTTAAAAAAAGAAGAACAATATTGCTGTACTCCAGGTTTAAGCATCGACAGGGACAAAGCCTTATCCCATTCCTGCGCCCCTTATTTTGAACCGAGCCGACTTAACATCGATCCTTCTGTATGGAAATATTACTGGCAAACTAAAAATCAACCTGCATGGCTGCAAGATATTCACAATCTCAAACCTGCTACAGAAGTCTCAATCAGTGATCTGCTTCATATACTCGACACCATACCGACTCAAGCGCGTTCGCAAGCACGTAATGCGATGCTGGAAACTTCCATAAGCGGATTCGGTCGTACTGCATGGAACGATTTAGGTTCAGGAATTCGATACAAAACCTATTCATGGCATCGACATGACGGAAAAGCTTTTGGTGGTGCTGCCGGATGGCTTGCAGAGGGTACACCATTCTGGTTTGGTGCGTTGGGAACCAGTTCCAGTACACTTAAAAAATACTCTTCACAATTATCTGCTGCTTTACCGCCTCAAAATCTATTAAACACTACGACCGATAACATCTGTGTCGATGTTGATTTTTTCGGTCAATATCCTCTCAAATCTATACGACAAAAAAATTATAAAAAAATTGAATCAGGACAGTTAAACGGGGAGTATCAACTCGAATTTTTCAATGGAAATCGATTGAATATTCACTCTCGTAGCAATTTATACGTGAAGAAACTACATGACAACTCCTATAAACTATCAGGACGGTTAGGACTCAATCATTACGTCGCACGTGTCATTGACCGCGAGGGAAACACTTCGCAACCCGAAGCAGCCAGAGCATTAGCAATAGCAGCACGAACCTATCTTCTTCAAAACGGCTCGTATCAAAACGGTTGCTGGCATATCATCGACTCAACGCGCACTCAACGTGTCAGTCCAAACACACCCTCTTCCTCCGCACTTGAAGCCGCTTTCTTTACTGATGACCTTGTTCTAAAAGGACCTCCGATTTATTTCCATAAATCCGAACAAGGAACCAATAAACTCTCATGGGAAAATGCTCTAAAACAAGCCCGACAAGGATGGTCTTTTGAAAAAATATTATCCTCTGCTTATTCCTCATCTACTATCGAAACTATCAATCAACGTAGAGAATGTATCCGGCTGTATGAAGCAGAAAACTGGCTTTTGCAATCCACTAAGAGCTGGAAAAAAACACTCAGCTCAGAAACAGGATATGAACCGCTGAATCATATACCGACGGTTTGTGCTCTTGCTACCGGAAACCCTTATTCCGATCAAGACCGCTTACGTATTTATGCTCGTGGATGGCGCAGCTTAAATGATCGTATCACATTAACCCATGAATATCTACATCTTGCCTTTCGCTATCACCCAAACGGTGCGAATGAAGAGTATGTAGAAAACTTAGCCCGAAAACTTACAGGAGTTCACCCATGAAAAAAATCATATTATTTATTACTATTTTAGCAACCAACCACATCTACTCATATGCAGACCCAATAGAGATTAATACTCCATCAGGGGGATGGAGATACAGTGCAGGAGAGGCTTCGGGCTTTTTACAAAAGGTCAACTATCCCGCATCATCCGTAAATACCGAAGGCCAAGATAAATCATCACTGATAAAAGGGCATATATCCAAGCATACCAAAGGCAAACCCGCGAAACTCATAGTCAATGGTATAGCCATCCCTCAAAGGGTAGAAGACTCGGGAGATTTTGAACGCCCGTATGCATTCGGCTCCGGTTCTAACAGTATCGAAGTACGTAGTAATGATGGGAAATCACGCAAACAAGTCCAGTTCTACGACGGATACAGTGCAAAAGCACAATCACGTCTGCGTATCGTCTTATCATGGGACAGTGACGGAACCGATTTGGATTTGCATGTCGTATCACCGGATGGTCAGCACACCTATTATGGGAATCGTGTCTCTTCAAACGGAGGAGCGTTGGATGTGGACGTTACGACCGGATACGGACCGGAAATCTACGCAAATCCTACTCCTCCTAACGGTGTTTATCATGTCTATGTCAACTATTATGGCGATGGTGATAACCAAAAAGACCTTACCACCGCACAAGTCGCTATCATCACACAAGAAGGAACCCTATCTGAGAAACAGCAAGTTTTTCGAATTCCAATGCGTAAAGCAGGAGAGTTGACCAATGTCAGTTCATTTAGTTATCCATAAAACAAAGATCAATATATTGTTTTTCTTATCTAATAAGGGACTTTATACCAAAAATACATTATTTAATGTTTTTGACTCATTAAATCTTATTATTTATATTATATATGTTATGATTTTACGTTATATATAAACTACACTAAAGGCTATCCTAAATGGAGCAGAGTTCTAAAGAAATCCATATTGATCGAAAAAGAATGATCGTCAGTCGCACCGATCTCAAAGGAGTGATCGAATATGCAAATAAAGACTTTATGGACATTTCCGGCTATTCATTAGATGAATTGATTAATCAACCTCATAATATTGTTCGACATCCTGATATGCCCTCAGTCATATTTAAACTCATGTGGAAACGTATCCAATTAAGTCAGGATATTTTTGCTGTTGTAAAAAATAGAGCTAAAAACGGAGATTACTACTGGGTAACGACAAAATTTGAAATCAGAAGAGATCCATTAAGCAATAAAGTAAACGGTTACATAGCCTATCGACAAGGTGCTGATAAAAAATTGGTCGCAGATATTACCAAACTCTATAATGAATTGCTCTTAATCGAAAATACCAGCGGAATGGATGCTTCTGAAAAATATCTAATCGGTTATTTAGATTCTCAAAACAAGACCTATGACCAATTTATAGACGATATTGTCGGCAAAGGATGGCTGTTTAAATCATTTTTTAAAATGATGGCAACTATGTTTGCAAACAAATAACTTTTGAAACGAACCTCTTTGGGATGAATTAATTAACATTTTTGTCCCACTCTTCTATACACCCCACAAAATCGGACAAAATAGGATAAATTTACTCCTATTTATCACAAGAACACATTATGCAATGGTTTGTGCAAAGCTCCAAAAGGGATCACGATGGACACAATATTGGAAACGATCAAAAAAGAGTTACGCAATCAAACTACCATCCCTTACTTCAGTCTGGGCGTGTTTGAGGGTATTATGACCAAAGAGGGTGAAGCCGTTCCTCATGACAGCGATTCACTTATCCTGGCAATGAACGGCGGACGTGCAATGGCTCCGCGTTTGATGTTTGAATACTCCCGTGCTGCAATGCATTTGGAACAACGTCGCGGCGTTGAGTATATGACTCAGCTGCTAAATCATATTTATACCAAACCTTTCGAGCCGACACCGCTGCACAAAGCGATTGTGGACATGATGCCACGCTATATCATCGATACGAATCGAGACACTAAATTTCAAGAACTTTTAGCCTTCACACCTCACTGTCTTATTATCGGAAAATCCCGTATCATGGGCGACTTGAACCGTTATGAAGTATACGAATACGATGTCGAAAACAAAAAATATTTTCTCGTAGAAGATGAAGTTCTCGATAATGCCGAGAAGATCCTTTTTAAACCGATGGGTTCGCCGTTGCCGAATCCGACATTTGTCATTTCCGATGCCGATTACGTCGATTGGCTCACCGAGGCGATGGGCGGATTTGCTCTCCCGAAAGTGCTCAAAACCTATCGTAAAGCAAAAAAATATCTCTTTTTAGGGACTAATTTCGGTCATGACACCGATCGTATGGTTGCGAACGAACTGACTCTTGATTTGGAAGGCGGATATGTCGTTACGGATCAAGAGCTGGGGAAAAAAGAGAAAAAATTCATCGAGAAACATAATCTCGAAGTTGTACCCATGTCGTTAACCGAATTCATCAAAGCATTTGTATAAGGAGAAAGCTATGCCAATGATACCTACCGTAAAAGATATATCGCCTCGAGGAGAGCGTTATTTCGACCTGTTTTCAAAACTATTAGGGGATCGTGTGATCGTTATCACGGAAGCGGTCGATGATCATATGATGGGGGTTATCGTTTCACAGCTCCTTTACCTCGAAGCGATGGATCCGGAAGAACCGATTCACATGTACATCAGTTCACCCGGCGGATCGGTGATGGCGGGTCTTGCGATTCTCGATACCATGCAGCTCATTAATGCCCCGGTGTATACGTATGCCATGGGTCTGGTCGCTTCTATGGCGGCAGTCCTCTTTACTTGCGGAGAAAAAGGACATCGCTATATGCTCCCGAACGCCGAAGTGATGATCCATCAGCCCCTCGGCGGCTACTCAGGTCAAGCGAGTGATATCGAAATCCACACCAAACATATTCTCAATCTCAAACGCCGCCTGTATGCAATTTTGGCAGATGCAACCGGCAAAAGTACCAAAGTGATCGAAAAAGAGTCCGACCGCGACAACTACATGGAAGCCAAAGAGGCGATCGAGTTCGGTCTTGCGGATACGGTTCTTACCAAATTCAGCGCAAAGGATGTATGATGAGTACTGAAAAAACCTGTTCATTTTGCGGTCGTAAACAAAGCGAAGTCAAAAAAATGTTCTCTTCGGAGACCACACATATTTGTAACGAGTGTATCACTACCTGCTCTGCCATTTTGCAAAAAGAGGTCCGTTTCGAACAACGCTCCGCAATGCAGCAGCAGCTCCCGACTCCTGAAAAAATCGTCGAGTTTTTGGACAAATATATTATCGGTCAAATCGATGCAAAAAAAGTCCTCGCCGTTGCCCTCTACAACCATTACAAACGGATCGAAAATCCGGTGTATAACAATGTCGAACTTGAAAAATCCAACATCCTTCTCGTAGGACCTACCGGAAGCGGTAAAACATTGCTCGCAAAATCACTCTCTAAAATTATGCAGGTTCCGTTTGCGGTTGCCGATGCGACTGCCCTAACCGAAGCAGGTTATGTTGGTGAAGACGTTGAGAGCATTCTCTCTCGCCTCCTCGCTGCGGCAAACTATGATATCGAACTGGCACAACGCGGGATCATCTATATCGATGAGATCGATAAAATCGCTCGCAAAGGCGAAAGTTCAACGATGGGTCGTGACGTCTCCGGTGAAGGGGTACAGCAAGGGTTGCTCAAAATCCTGGAAGGTGCCGAAGTTTATGTACCTGTAAAAGGGAGCCGCAAAAACTCTACGACTGAAACCGTACTCTTTAACACATCCCATGTTCTTTTCGTCTGCGGTGGTGCGTTCGTCGGACTCGTTCCGGATTCTCATACGAAAAAATCAAACAAAGTAGGCTTTAGCAAAACAGCTGAAAAAGGCGAAGTCAAAGAGAAAAAAATCGATGCAAAAGCATTGGTACACTACGGAATCATCCCTGAGTTCATCGGACGTATTCCGGTTGTCGCACAACTGAAAGAACTTACTAAAGAGCAAATGGTACAAATCCTTCAAGAGCCGGACAACGCACTCATCAAACAGTTCCAAGCGTTGTTTGACATGGACGGAATCGAACTCAACTTCGAAGACAAAGCCCTCGACGCCGTTGCACAAAAAGCGATCGATCGCGGTGTCGGTGCACGCGGATTACGCAGTATCATCGAAGAAGCGATGCTGCCGCTCCAATTTAGCTGTCCGTCGAAAAAGAATTTGCAAAGCCTCACCATCACCGAAGCGGTCATCGAAGACCCGACAAACGAACCTATCTATGTCTATAAAACTGAAAAGGAAGAAGCATGAAACGTGTATATTTAGACAACAACGCAACTACAAAACTTGACCCGATCGTAAAAGTAAAAATGCAGCCATTTTTTGAAGAGCTTTACGGTAACCCGAATTCCCTTCACCAATACGGGATCGAAGTTCGTCCGTATTTGAATGAAGCGATGGGATACATGTACGATGCACTCAATGCACCCGATGCGGATGACATTCTCATCACTTCATGTGCGACGGAGAGCAACAATACCGTACTCAAAGGGATCTTTTTCAAACATATCCTCCGCGATCCGAGCAAAAACCATATTATCGCTTCTGCGGTTGAACATCCTTCGGTACTTGAAACCCTTCACTTTCTCGAAGAGAACGGTGCAGAGATCACGTTTGTCGACGTTGACCAGTTCGGATATGTAAGCGCCGAGCGTGTTGCAGCAGCAATCACCGACAAAACAATATTAATTAGTATGATGTGGGCGAACAATGAAACCGGGATGATTTTCCCGGTCGAAGAAGTTGCCGCTATCGCGAAAGAGCGAGGGATTTTATTCCACACCGATGCGGTACAGGCAATCGGTAAAGTCAAAGTCGATCTCACCGCAACTCCGATCGATTATCTCACCTTCTCAGCTCATAAATTCCACGGTCCGAAAGGTATCGGCGGGCTGTATGTCAAAAAAGGTTCCGAACTCCCTAACCTCCTCCATGGCGGAGAACAAATGGGTGGAAAACGTGCCGGAACATTGAATGTCGCCTACATCATCGGTATGGGATTGGCAATGAAACAATCGGTCGGGCATCTGGAAAAAATGAACACCGACGTGCGTGCACTTCGTGACCGTCTCGAAGATGCTATTTCACAGCTACCGGATACTATCGTTGTAGGAGATCGTGCTCGCCGTACACCGAATACCATTCTCATCTCATTACGCGGTATCGAAGGTGAATCAATGCTCTGGGATCTTAATCGTGCCGGTATCGCGGCATCTACCGGAAGTGCATGTGCATCTGAATCTCTCGAAGCCAACCCTGTTATGAGCGCTATCGGCGAAGATCCGGAACTGGCGCATACGGCAATCCGTCTTAGCCTAAGCCGTTTTACGACTGCCGATGAAATCGACTATACGATCGACGTATTCATGAAAGCGGCAGAACGTCTCCGTTCTATCTCTTCAACATACTCTTACACAAACGAGAAAGTGGTCAATTAAGACCATTTTCTTTCACCTTTATTCCCAATTTATCCCTTCTATATGCTATTATTAGCTCAAACAAGGCGAAGGCAGATGTATGGAAATCTCTCAAGACGAAGTATATGTGATAGAGGAAGATCACGTATGCAGTCAGCTTTTTCTCTCAGCAATCAACACCCAAAAAAATCTTATTGTTCTAATGCGCGATCATGTTCCTATTCTTTTTAACAAAGCATTCCTTGATTTTGCCAATGTCTCATCTGCCAAAGGATTTTTGCGTGAATTTGGTTCACTTTTAAACCGCTTTGTCCCTCATGACAGTTATTTTCATGCCGGGAAAGTAGATAATCCGGAGGATTGGACTGCCTCTCTTCTAGCACTTCCAAAAAATGACCGTATCATCAGCATGCTCAGTTACCGTATTGAGCCTCATGCGTTTTCGGTATCCGTTGAATCACCCGTATCCAACTATACCATTGTGACTTTTACCGATATTTCTCAAGACCTTATCAAGCGGATCATGATCGAAAACGACGTCAGCATCGACAAAGAGAGCGGAGCCTTCGACAAAGAGTATTTCAACCATACATCCAAAAGTTTTCTTGAAGCGGCAATTTTCAATAAGAAACTGATCGGTATTACGATGATCGAGCTGATGTCATCCGATGATGATGCAGAACATTATTTGCACGATTTTTGTTTCAGTATTAAATCCAACATACGCCAAAGTGATATGCTAGTTCGATGGGGTAAAAAAGTATTTTTATTGGCCTATCTCATCGACTCTTCCGATAATGCACTGAAATTCAGCCGTAAATTGCTTACTGTGATGCGAGAAGAGCCTTTTCAAACACTCAGCAACATTAGTATGCGTGTCGGAAGCAGTGTACAAAACGAAAACGATGACATATACAGCATTATCTCACGTGCCCATAAAGCGCTGCAACAAACGAACGATTCCTGTATTACCGTTTTATAAACTCCATGAATTAAATATGCATATAGATTCCTAAAAGCTATCGGGAGTCATTATGCGTCCTTATCGCAATATCAGCGATTCAGAACTACAAAGTCTAGGAGCGACCCGAGAATGGGATTCAGAGTATGTCCGCTCCCTCTGTGTCCCATCTACCGTTTTATGGGTTCACTCCACACGCGAAAAATATCACAAGCTTGACCCTATGGATCCGTCTCTTATCAAAACAGTTACTATCGAGAGAATTCAGGGGGATGTTATCAAAACCAATTTCGGAAGCTATTCCATCGATACGGGGAAAAATATCTACTATTCCTGCGGCTGTAAAAAGTTTTGTGACTGTTACGGACAGCTTTATCTGATAAAGGATTCAAATGCGTTATCTGATCGATATACGGCTTGAGGGAAAAAGCCGCCTCTATCCTATTGATGCAAAGAATGAAACAGAGGCTATAGAACGTCTCAAGCTCCGTCTACCGCCACATCAGCGTGAAT
>NZ_JAQTQR010000032.1 GCF_028712165.1 Sulfuricurvum sp.
GTTTCAAACCAGAAACAAATGGGGTGGGTGATGGGGATCGAACCCACGACCCTCAGAACCACAACCTGATGCTCTAACCGACTGAGCTACACCCACCATCTGTAATAAAGAATCTGTTTGAAATGATACAAAAAAGAAAAAAAAACATGGTCGGGGCGAGAGGACTCGAACCTCCGGCCCCTTGGTCCCAAACCAAGTACTCTAACCAGACTGAGCTACGCCCCGACCTTCATCTAACTTTAACTCGAGTGAGCTGAATTAGTGAGGCGAAATTATAATTTAAAATTGCTCAGATGTCAATAGCTTTTATGATTTTGCTATAATCTTTTAGTTCTTTGTATAAAAGGAACCGATTTTGCTAACAGCTAAGTAGAAAACAGTTGAAGGAAGAGAATGAAAATAGCACATTTTAGCCGATGGGGATTTTTAATGGCGGCGGCAGGTTCAGCTGTAGGGCTAGGGAATATTTGGAAATTTCCTTATATTACCGGCGTGTACGGCGGGGGGGCATTTGTTCTTGTATACCTTCTTACGGTGGTGTTTGTCGGGTTTTCGGTCATGATCGCTGAGATGATGATTGGATATTTAGGACGGCGTGATGGCGTAGGTGCATTTGAAGAGTTGGCACCGCGACACAAAGAAAAATGGAAATATGCTGGTTTTATGGGGCTCTCCGGAACATTGGTAATGTTTTATTACTCGGTTGTCATCGGATGGATTTTTCATTATATTATTTTGAGCTTTGGAGCTTTGCCGGCTACTGTATCTGATGCAGAAAGCCTTTACAATCAGTTTTTAAAACAGGATATAATCGGACAGCTTTTATTTCACACGATCGCATTTTTGATTACAACATCTGTTTTGATTCGTGGGATTAAAGGGGGGATTGAAAAATTCAACCTGATCTTAATGCCGGCATTGATGCTTATTATTGCAGGAATGCTTATTTATGCGATGAATATGGACAGCTTTAGCAAAGCAGTTACTTATATGTTCGTTCCGGATTGGAGCAAACTTACTTCGGAAGCGTTTGCGGTTGCGGTAGGGCATGCGTTTTTCACCCTTTCTCTCGGGATGGGAGCTATTATGATTTATTCGGCGTCACTTCCAAAAGATAGCAATTTGGTCCGAGCTTCTATTTTTGTCATTATTACGGATACGCTCATTGCCCTTGCCGCAGGGTTATTTCTTTTTACCTTTTTATTCCAATACGGAGCTGAACCGGCAAAAGGCCCCGGACTCGTCTTTATTTCACTTCCTACCGTTTTTCATGCGATGGGCGGAGTAGGAAATATACTTTCGATTTTATTCTTTTTAGCGCTTGCTTTTGCCGGATTAACCTCGGCGGTTTCGCTTGTCGAGCCTATGGTTCAGTATCTCATTGATCGTTGGGATATGAGCCGATTTAAAGCGGCAGTATCGATGGGACTTTTCTTTTATGTTTTTGGGATCGTTGCTATTTTGTCCGAAATCGATGCGACTTCGGCATTTTTGACATGGGGCGGAAAAAATTTCTTTGACTGGGCAGATTACATTACATCAGCGGTATTGCTACCGTTTGCGGGATTGATTATGGCAATTTTCGTAGGACATGTGATGGAAAAAGAGCGTGTTGCATCCGTTCTCAAAACACATATGGGGTGGTTCTATCCGGTTTGGAGATTTAATATCCGTTACATTGCACCTGTTGCACTGATTTTTGTTATGCTCAATTTATTGGGCATTATTACGATATAAAGGGATTTAATGGTTGATTCTCGACTCTCAATTGTACGGCAAGTTTTAATTCTTCCCGTCATCGTTATCGCGATGGGGTATTTCGTCGATATTTATGATCTTATTTTATTTGGGGTTGTACGTGTTGCAAGCCTTCAGGAACTTGGTCTCAGTGGTGATGCAGTCACCTCATGGGGATCGATTATTCTCAATATGCAGATGGGAGGAATGCTCATCGGAGGTATTTTGTGGGGAATTTTAGGAGATAAAAGGGGGCGGCTGTCGGTACTGTTTGCCTCAATCATTCTCTATTCTTTGGCTAATTTGCTCAATGCATTTGTTACCAACGTCGAACAATATGCGCTACTCCGTTTTATCGCCGGTATCGGCTTGGCAGGAGAGTTGGGTGCAGGAGTTACTCTGGTAGCCGAGATCCTGCCAAAAAATCTCCGAGGGTATGGAATCATGACGATTGCGAGTTTCGGAGTTTTGGGTGTGGTCGCGGCGGATTTGGTTGCGGAACATTTTGCATGGCGCAATGCCTATATCTTTGGTGCGGTTTTAGGTTTTTTACTCCTCGTACTGCGCTTTAGAGTTTCCGAATCGGGGATGTTTAAGCATCATGTCAGTGATGATGTCAAGCGGGGTGATTTCTTTGCCCTCTTTACTCACAAAAGACTGTTTATCAAATACATCAAGGCCATTGCTATCGGGGTGCCTCTGTGGTACGTTGTCGGTGTTTTGGTGATGTTTTCACCGGAGTTTGCCAAAGCGTTGGCGATTACCGGTGAGGTCACGGCGGGAAAAGCATTAATGTACTGTTATATCGGTTTGGCATTCGGTGATTTGGGGAGCGGTTATCTCTCTCAAATCATGAAAAGCCGTAAAAAAGCATTTTCTCTTTTCATGGCTTTTTCTCTTGCGAGTGTACTCTATTACTATACGCTTCAGGGTGCAAGCGCTGAACAGTTTTACATTGTGGTTTTTGCCTTGGGTGTTTTCTGCGGTTACTGGGCTCTCTTCATCACGATGGCCGCAGAGCAGTTCGGAACCAATATTCGAGCTACCGTGGCAACGACCGTCCCTAATTTTGTTCGCGGCGCGGTAGTCCCGATTACTTCTTCATTTATAATATTAAAAGGGAGTGTCGGGGTGTTATATGCGGGGGCGATTGTCGGAGCAGTTTCGTTTACTCTGGCGATTATTGCACTGGTTTTAACGCATGATACGTTTCATAAAGATTTGGATTATATAGAAGTGTAAAGTACTTTTCTGGTTAGTCAGAAAAGTACCAAAAGATCATACTGTGATCCAAGAACGCTCGTTCCTCTCGGCACTACTGCCTTCGGAACGGCTCTAGGAAATGGATCACAGAAATTTTATAAAATAATTTTGCCCTCACACCACACCAAGAGCAAGGTCGCGGGCCGAAGGGCAAAAGCGTACGGCCAGCGTTCTGGTGTGAGGGCGATTTTCTTTTGATACTTTTCTTATGAAAAAGAAAAGTATAGAGAACTATTAAAACTGGATCATTCCATCAACTGGCGATGATGCAGTAGCGTATGGACGTTTCGGTATGCGTCCAGCCAAATAACTCAATCGTCCTGCGATTACCGCATTTTTCATCGCTTCCGCCATCATCATCGGATTTTGTGCCTGAGCAATTGCTGTGTTTGTTAAAACACCGTCTGCTCCGAGTTCCATCGCAACCGCCGCATCACTGGCACATCCGATTCCCGCATCGACGATAATAGGTACTTTGACCGCTTCGCGTACAAACACGATGTTATAACGGTTCTGGACACCGAGACCTGAACCGATCGGTGCGGCAAGAGGCATGATCGCATGGGCACCGGCATCTTCGAGACGGCGAGCCATGATCGGATCATCTGAAGTGTAGGCCATGATCGTAAAACCGTCTTTTGCAAGTACTTCACACGCTTTGATCGTTTCGAGTACATCGGGGTAGAGCGTTTTTTGGGTATCGCCGATTACTTCGAGTTTGATGAGATCGATTCCAGTCGCTTCGCGGGTAAGGCGGAAAAGGGTAATCGCCTCTTCGGCTGTGGTACAACCGGCAGAGTTGGGTAGAAACTTCACGTTGGTTCCGGCAAATGTATCACGAAGATTCGGTTCGTTCGGATTGGTGATATTGAGACGGCGTACCGCAACGGTAATCAGCTCCGAGCCCGAAGCCAAGGTTGCCGCTTTGGTCGTTTCAAACGAGTCGTATTTACCACTTCCTACGATAAGACGGCTTCCGAGAGTATATTTTCCGATTTGTAAAGTGTGCATAAAATTGGCTCCTTTGGAGATTAATGTGGGGTTTATAACATAAGGATTCTGTTAGGAATCTTTGAGAAGACTCATAATACCCAGAGGTAAAATTTCGTGTTCTATGGAACGAATTTTTGCTGTGAAACTCTCCAATGTCTCATCTTTGCTTTTAGTAAAAGAGCGCTGAACAATGATTTCTCCGCCATCGAGTTCATCGGTGACCCAGTGGACACTCACTCCGCATACTTTTTCATCGCTTTCAAAACTCCGCTCGATCGCACGTGCTCCTTTGAAGGCAGGCAGAAGAGAGGGATGAAGATTGATAGAGCGAATTTGTGAGGTAAATACGGGAGTTAGGATTCGCATAAATCCACACAGTACGACAAGATCCGGATCACATTCACGGATCATTTCAACGAGAGCCGCATCATATGCTTCGCGACTTTCATATTCCGTATGATCGCATATTTCGACCGGAATTCCGGCTGCTCTGGCTTTGGCAATTCCGGCGGCATTAGGGTTATTGGTGATCGCACACGTTATGAGTGCATGTTTGTGATGGATCTTTTTGATAAGATTGGCGAGGTTGGTTCCCTCGCCGCTAAAGAGGGCAACGATTCTTTTCATAAAGTACAAATTCTTTCTATTAAATCAAATGGGGTGAGGGCATAATTGTTTTTTTCAAAATGCTTTGCCGCAATCGTGTGTGCCAGCGAAGCCTGGAGTGCGGCATCGATCGGTGAGTAGCCTTGGGCTAATAATGCGCCTACCAGACCGCTGAGGACATCGCCGCTTCCCCCCTTGGCTAATGTGACCGTACCGTGAGGATTGATATAGAATTCTTTTCCTGTGCCGATAATGACGTTAGAGCCTTTCAGGACTAACACGGTGTTAGGATAAGCAGCACAAAATTGCTCGACAAAGCCAAAACGGTTGTTTTGAAGAGTGCTCACATCGATATCTGCGATTCCGGTCAGACGTAAAATTTGGGTGAACTCTTTTGGGTGCGGGGTGAGGACGATATTCGGGCGTTTTAAAAGGTCCGGAAATATCGGATGATAAAAAATATCGGCATCCAAAATCATCGGAAGGGTATTGTCCAAGAGTTGAGATAACTCATCGTCGCAAAATTCTTCTCCCAGCCCCATCCCCAAAGCGATAGCGCTCGTCCCGATGGGGAGCGAATGGCTTTGCATCAATTCATGCGGAATAGTGACGTTTTCATTGCTTATGACGCTGACGAGTCCTGTGCCAAAACGGAGCGCTGCCGAAGCGGCAATCACTGAAGCACCGATTTTTTCTCCGCAGACAACACTTAAATGACCATAACTCCCTTTGTGGGTTGAGGTATGGGTTCGAAGAGGCAGTTTTAAATCTGAGGTTTCGAGCAATTTCCATGCGGATTCAGTCTGATAAGAGCGGCGGGAAATTCCCAAATCGGCAACGATTATTTCGCCTGCGATCTCTTTGGCGGCATCGCTAAATAGTGAACGTTTTAGTCCTCCCATTGTGACGGTGATGTCGGCGTCAAAAACAATACTGCCGAATGTACCGTCACTGTAGAGTCCGCTGGGGATATCGCAGGCAATTTTTGTTCCGCTCAAGGCATTCATCTGTTCAATCACCTCTACGGCACTTGGCCCGAGCGGGCGGTTGAGCCCACTCCCGAAAAGTGCATCGACGATAATGTCATAATCCCCTTCTATGGGAGAATGTTTCATCCCCAATGATTCGGCGCGGTCACGCTGGAGATGTGCGAGAGGTGAACTTGCACCGAGGGGAAGATGTACTGTGGTACAGTATTCACCTCCAAGCAGACGTGCCAAAACCAATCCGTCCGCACCGTTATTACCGCTGCCACAGACGATCAGAAGAGAGGAATGGGGATTAAAGCGTGAACGGATCAATTGAGCGATGCCATTCGCGGCATGTTCCATCATTACCTCTTCGCTAAGGGCAAATGTTTCTACGCAGCGTTTGTCTAGCGAGGTTACTTCGACAAAAATATTTTGCATTCTAAAAGTACCTTTTTGGATAGTTATTCCCATAAAAACGGGAAAATAAAGCCTATTTCGGCTATAATTAACTTTATGAACAATGATTATATCGCAATAGCCAAAAACACACTTGAAATTGAAGCACAAGCTCTCCGTGAAGGGTCTGAAAAGCTCGGAGCCGAGATAGAGCGTGCCGTCAAAATTATCTTGGAGTGTAAGGGCAAACTTGTCATTACCGGTGTCGGAAAATCAGGACTGATCGGAGCTAAAATTGCTGCAACGTTTGCCTCTACCGGGACACCGAGCTTTTTTCTCCATCCTACTGAAGCATTGCACGGCGATCTCGGAATGATCGGCAAAGAGGATGCGGTTCTGGCGATCAGCTACAGCGGTGAAAGCCCTGAGCTCAGTTCTATACTTCCGCACATCAAGCGTTTTGATATTCCCTTGATCGGGATGACCCGAAACGCGGCATCGACACTTGGTCGCTACAGTGATGAAGTGATCAATATCAATGTTGAGCATGAAGCGTGTCCTCTGGATATCGCTCCTACGAGTTCAACAACACTTACTCTGGCTATGGGCGATGCGTTGGCAGTTTGTTTGATGAAAGCCCGAAATTTTCAAAAAGAAGATTTTGCATCCTTTCATCCCGGCGGTGCACTAGGGAAACGATTATTTGTCAAAGTGTCCGATTTGATGCGGAAGTCGGATCTTCCGATTGTAGATGAAAACACCCCGCTTAAAGAGGCAATTTTAAAGCTTAGCGAAGGGCGTTTGGGGACGGTTATGCTCACTAACGGCGAAGGGAAACTTTCCGGGCTCCTCAGCGACGGCGACATCCGCCGTGCTCTTTTAAACGAGACTTTTTCTCTAGATGCCAGTGCAAAAGAGTATGCGACGAAAAATCCTCTCGTCATCGACGATTCGACAATGCTTGCCAGCGATGCATTGGTATTGATCGAAAACAAAAAAATCCAGTTGCTGGTAGTGACCGACACTAATGGCGTAATACAAGGTGCATTGCATCTTCATACACTCGTGGAAGCAGGTATCTCATGATGCGACTTAACAAATTTATCGCCCACTATTCGACCTATTCACGCCGCGAAGCCGATCAGGCTATTTTAGACGGATACGTACGAATCGACGGTGAAATCGAAACCAATCCGGCCATTCAGGTTGATGAGCGTAATGCGAATGTCATGATCAGCGGAAATAAGATCGTTCCGAACGATCAGTTTACGGTTATCGTTTATAACAAACCGCGCGGTGAGTTGGTGACAAAAAAAGATCCGCAAGGACGTAAAACAATTTACGATTCACTTGCGAAACAATACCGCCATTACATTCCTGTCGGGCGGCTCGACTTTGCGTCTGAAGGATTACTCCTTCTCACCGACGCATCTCGGGTAGCAACAGCTCTGATGACCTCTAAAATGGAACGGGTCTATAAGATCAAGATCAAAGGTCCTGTCACCGAGGGGATGAAAATCGCCATGGGTGAAGGACTGGAACTCGAAGATGCAAGTGCCGGAGCGCACGAGCATGCAGATGCGGGGCCTATGAGTTTCGCCCCGTTTTATGCCTATCAGGTGCAAAAAGACCAAGGCGATTACTCGATTCTCAAAGTAGCCATCGGAGAGGGACAAAACCGTGAACTCCGCCGTTTTTTCGCCCATTTCGGTGCGGAAATCGTGGACTTGAAACGGCTTAGTTTCGGAGGAATTGAACTCAATAATCTCCCGACCGGAAAAGTGCGCTTTTTAGAGAGAAGTGAATACACCTCTTTGCGTGAATTTCTAGATGCTGTTGAAAAAGCAGAAAAACAGAAGCAAAAGAATGAAAAAAAAGCTCCGAAAGTGTTTGAAAAATCAGACGCTAAACCGGCAAAAAAGACGTTTGTAAAAGACAAAGCAAAGGTCAAAGCGAAACCCTCTAATGAACCTTTCAGTACGAATAAATATAAACCTGATTCTAAATTTGCAAAAGGTGGTAAAAAATGAAAACACTTAAATTTCCGACCAGTCATAAAACCCAGCTCATGGATATCAGTGCCGAGGTGAAAGAAGCTGTAATCAAATCAGGTATCAAAGAAGGAATCTGCATTGTATTTACCCCTCATACGACCGGAAGCGTTTTCTTATTTGAAAATGCCGATCAAAACCTTCGCCGAGATTTGTTAGCGGCACTCTCTACGGTTATCCCAAGTGATGCAAAATATTCTCATGTCGGGGACAATGCTGCGGCACATCTCAAATCTTCCCGTATGGGTGCATCGGTCAGTATCCCGGTATTTGAGGGTCGTCCGATGTTTGGAAAATGGCAAGGGGTCTTCTTCGGAGAATTTGACGGTCCTCGTCAATCACGCGAAGTTATTATCAAAGTAATTGCAGGCTAAAAGTGGCGGACTTTACCTATCTGCTTCGTCCTAAAAAATTTGACGATGTGGTAGGTCAACCTCACCTGTGCTCTCCGGATGCCCCTTTGCGTTCATTATGCGAGGGGGGAAATCTCACCCACTCATTTTTTTACGGCCCTCCCGGCTGCGGCAAAACGACATTGGCACGGATTATTGCTGATGTGATGGATTTCCCCTTTTATGAGTTCAATGCCACTTCTCTCAAAATCGAACAGCTCCGCAAGATTTTCGACCAATACGAAAACTCACTGACAAAGCCTCTGATATTTATCGATGAGGTTCACCGTCTTGCAAAAAATCAGCAAGAGGTACTGCTTCCGGTTATGGAAAAAAACAGCGTGTTAGTGATCGGAGCATCGACGGAAAACCCATACTTCTCCCTTACAGCCGCGATGCGCTCACGCTCGTTGTTGTTTGAGCTCCACTCTATAGGGCATGAAGCGTTAGCCGATTTGTTAGTGCGAACCAAAGTAGAGATGGACGATGATGCTCGCGAATATCTTATCGCCGGTTCAGGGGGTGATGCACGTGCGATGCTCAAACTTCTCGAAGTATCAACCGCGTTGAACAAACCGATTACATTGTCTCTGCTCAAATCACTCCGTCCTGCTGCCCAGAGTTTAGGGAGTTCGGAGGCGGGTGTTCATTATGATCTTGCTTCTGCCCTTATTAAAAGTATCCGAGGATCTGATCCCGATGCGGCGATCTATTATCTCGCACGACTGATCGAGGGGGGCGAACCGCCGGAATTTATCGCGCGTCGTCTCGTCATATTAGCGAGTGAAGATGTCGGCAATGCGAATCCGCAAGCGCTTACTCTTTGTACCTCGGCGATGACCAGCGTGAAAATGATCGGTTATCCGGAATCTCGGATTATCCTTGCACAAGCGGTTATCTTTCTGTGTGCGTCTCCTAAATCCAATACGGCGTATAATGCGATCAATGCGGCACAGAGCGCTGTGAAAAACGGAGTAATTCTCGATATTCCTGAACATTTGCGCCAACAGCATAAAGGATATCTCTATCCACATGACTTCGGCGGATGGGTGGATCAAAAGTATCTCTCAAAACCGCTCAAATTTGTCGAGTTTAAAAACAGTGGTTATGAAGCAAAGATGGGTGAATGGATAGATAAGGTGTGGAAGAAATAATTCCCATCTTTGCGTGGGCACTCTGCCGAAGAGAACTCAGCGTTAGCGTAGTGAATCGGGACTTTGTTCCGATCGCGTATAATCGATAATAGCAAAGATGGGTGAATGGATAGATAAGGTGTGGAAACACTAGGATAAAAGCGGAAGGGTAATAGTAAAGAGAGCTCCATTCTCAACGTTAACAACCTTGATTTCCCCCCCCATTTTTGTCCGAATTATTGCATTGGATATATACAAGCCGATACCGCTTCCGCCACTTTCTTGTTTGGTCGTAAAATACGGCTCAAAAATATGTTTGATTGCTATTGGCGAAACTCCTCCTCCGTTATCCATGATAGTCACCATTGCATTCTCTCCCTTTGCCGATACATTGATGTGAATCTGAGCATTCATTCGGTTGTTTTCCATAAGGGCATCTCGCGCATTTTGCAAGAGATTAATGATTACTTGTTTGAATTCGCTTGGTGAACCCAATACCATCAATTCTGTATCAGAATATTCGATATAGATCGTGATGCCATTGGATTGCAGCATCCCTTTCAAAAGTCGAAGGGCCTCTTGGATAGGAAGATTGAGATCAAAAGGGATACTTTTGCGATCCGGTTTAACAAAATTGCGAAAATCTTCTATGGTTTGCGACATGAAGAGGATTTGCTCCATGGATTCCGTACTCAGTTTATGAATATAGGCTTCATCCACTTTTCCTTTTGCAAAAGCAAACTCTGCATGCTGGACAATAGTACCGAGCAAATTAAGCGGTTGGCGCCATTGATGGGCGATATTGTCGATCATTTCCCCCATCGCTGCCAGTTTGGATTGCTGTAGCACCATCGCTTTTTGGTATTCGATTTCCAACTCACTTTGATTTAGGGCACTTTCCAATTGTTTCTTTTGACGCTCTGCACGCTGTATGTCTGCGATGAATATCTTTTTATCGCGATAATCGATGAAAAACATTAATAAGGCTAAGATAAACAAGTATGCGCTCAAGGGGACGATAAAGTAGCCGATGGACGGATACAGATGATAATGCCATGAGAATGCGGTAAAGGCTGAAGCAATCGTCAAAGCGGCAAAAAATATCCATATAACGCTCATGTAGCGTTTTCGGATCATTTGTATCAGTAATACAAGTGCGATACAAAAGGAGACGGAGATATTCAGCACTCGGAAGAGGGAGGGCTGAACGGCTAAATCACTGTTTAGGATGTTTTCGATGGTGGTTGCATGGATAAACACTCCTGAACGGATTGATCCGTCACTCATCGTATAGGTACTGTCCAGTCCGTTGGCGGTAGAGCCGATCAAGATATACTTTCCTTTGAGACGATCCGGTTTTACTGCAGCACTGAGGATATCATAGGCGGATATCTTTTCATAGTGATCAACCGGATAAAAAGAGAGGAGCGCTTCGGCATGGTGATCGACCAAAAAGTTTTGATTATTGATGTTCAGTTGCATAGTACCAAAGTACGATGAAGTAGGACGGACGTGAATTCCCGGTTTAACAGATGCGACTGCGGCCATCCCCAATGTTGGAATCCACAGATCCTGATGGCGCATGACAAGGGATAACCGTCTTAGGATTCCGTCTTTATCGGCCGCCGCATGGATATGACCGATACCTTGGGCGCGCTGCTGAAAATAGGGTAAATTACAGACTAAGGAGTCCAAACTATACAGATCAATGTTTCGAAGAGTAGGAGTAGAGGTAATACTCTTAGGCAAAATACAGACACTGCTTTGGATATCGCTATTTGAAAATACCGGTAAAATTATCGGCGAACGGCCGATCACATCGGATAAAACAGCATCATTGTCTTGCAACGATTCGGGAAGCCCGTTAATCGACATATTAAAATCTAAAACCGTTTTGTAAAAGGATTGCAGTGTTGAGGGAGAGGCCCGATCCGGTTCTGAAAAAACCATATCCAGTACGATAGAGGAGGGGTTGGCATCGGCTATGTTCTCAATGAGTTTGGCCATAATGATCCGAGGCCACGGCCATTGCCCTAATGCTTTTAAGCTTTTATCGTCGATCTCGACAACTACGGTATGATCGGGAGAGTGTGAAGAGGGGAATGCATGGCTTATGCGGTCGTAAAATTTGTAATCCATATAGGTGAGCAGCGGAGAAAACCACCACAAAAGATAAAAAACAGCTGTAAGAATCAGGGAGCCGGATATGAAAAGTCGGCGTCTCATTTATTAGCGTACGATGACTTCGACACGGCGATTTTGAGGTTCCGCAACACCGTCTTCTGTTGGGATGATCGGATCACTCTCTCCGTAAGAGGTAACTGAGCTTCGTGTCAAAGAAACATTATGTTCTTGCAGATAGCTCTCTACCATTTTAGCCCGTTCTAATGCCAATTGATAGTTTTGATCCGCATCGCCTGCTCGATCGGAATGGCCGATAATATCTACCGCAGCAGGCTCGCGGGATGCGATGAGATCGATGAGGTCTTTGATCTGATTTTTTGAGGATTCGGTGAGTTCAGAGGTTCCGGATTCGAAATAAAACAGCAATGAAGCCGGTTTACTCGGAAGGAAACTCAGTTGTGCAGCATATTTTTTACGTATCGCATCGGGATCACCTTTTATGAGGGAAGAGGGCTGTTTATCCGAAGCGGTCAATATCGTATAAAAATAGGGTTGATCCACGATCACATTTCCTGCATCGGTTGAGACAGAAACCGCATTGTGAGCTGATTCATTATCCAGTAAAATCACCGTTGTTTTTGGGGCAGAAGTGATAAAGGGGAGTGATAATAGAATGGCACTCCATATCAATAACGGTTCCATGATTATTCGGCATCCACAACAAATTTTGTTCCGCGAATACCAATGATTCCCTGCGGAACTTTGATATTTACTTTTTCAGGTGCCAATTTTCCGATTTTCCCTGATTCAAATACCATTGTCCCTTTCGGAAGAGCTACATTGAATTTAAAATCTTTTTTGGTGGGATGAAAGAGATAATCATTAATGACAAATTCACTCTCTGGACCTATGGCGATTCGTGTTCCGTCATTAAATGAGAGACCTGTATTAGTGTTTTTTCCGGTCTGAATCGTATCACCGGTAAAAAGATATTCTCCGATTTTTGCAGGGTGGGAAGCACCGTCTCTTTTCACGAGTACATTATTCTGTACACTTTTAATAAAAGCTACAGATTCTGAGCTCCATGCACACAGTACAAATGCCAGAATGATAATGAGTGATTTCACACTTGTCCCTTATCGATAAATAATAAACAGATTTTATCGAGTCTTTGCTAGCACTATCCTTTAGGCGCAAGAGAGACGATATCCTAATCCATAGATACTGGAGAGCGTATTGTCGGGGAGTTTTTTTCGAAGACGCATCATCATACCGCGGAGATTCTCTGCACTTACATCGATATTATTGAGATAGAAGTGGTGGAGGATATCATCGCTGCTGCACACCTGCTCAAATTTTGAAGTCAATAATGTCATTAAATGAATTTCATATTTTGTTAGAGAAATATCGTTTCCGTCCCGAGTTAACTTTTTTTTCTCATTGTCCCAGCGGGTATCTTCATTTAAAGTGATGATGTGTGTATTTTCCGGGATGACGGTAGTGGCAGTGGTATTGATTTTACTGCATACTTTATGGAGGGTGTTGAGCATCTCTTGGTATTGAATCGGTTTGGTGATAAATTGGGCAACGCCAAAGTTTAGAAGGGTGATGAGGTATTCGGCTTCTGTATGCGCCGAGAGGATGATAATCGGTTGCTCAGGGCGAATGGAGTAGAGTTCAGCTGTTAGCTCAACCCCGTTCATTCTTGGCATTTGAATATCTGAAATGACTAAATCGTAGTATTTCTGTTTTGAAACATGATAATGGTTGAATTTTTCGAGGGCATCGATTCCATCAATTCCCGTATCGACACGGTAAAAATAGTCTTCTAAAATCTCAACTGTTCGTTGCCGAATGGCTTCTTCGTCTTCAACAAATAAGACGGAAAGCCGTTTGGTTTCTTCGTAAATGGTTTGTGTCTGTAACATCCGTTTATTTTTAATCCCACTGATAATGAATTGCGGTTAATACGATATGGTACAGCACTTAGAATAAAATACCACAATTATATATTGTAGTATGTTGCCTCTTTGTGATGAACAACGAGCGCCGTGGTACTTTGCTCCGGATGAATCTGGTATGTTTCGGAGAGGGTAATACCGAATTCTTCAGGGCGTAATAGATCGAAGATAATACGGCTCGGTTCAAGATCCGGGCATGCCGGATAGCCAAAACTGTATCGTGCTCCCGCGTAGCGGTTGAGACGGACATCACGCAGGCTGAACCCTTCATCATCGCTTGCAATATTCAAATCCAGACGGATTTGCTTGTGCGCCACTTCGGCTAATGCTTCGGCAAGTTCTACCCCAAATCCATGGACCATGTTATATTCCAAATACTCGTTATTGGCATAGAGCTCTTTTTCATACTCGCTGAATTTATCCCCGACACTGACGCAGCTTATCGGCAGGACATCATCCCGTGTATGGGCGAAAAAATCGCTCAGAGCACGATGGGGTGCTTTGCGCTGGCGCGGAAATTCAAAGACGTATTTAGCGTTTCCTATCACTTCATCGAGCGGCTGACGATTGGCATTCTGATCGGTGTTCCACCCGTAGCTCTCATCAAAAATCAATAATTCGCCATCACTGCTTCGGACAGGATAGTATCCGTAAATCACGGTAGGATCAAACAACCCGCGTTTTACGATCTCGTTTTTGATCCGTTCATATGCGGGATAGACTTTGGTCTCAAGAAGTTTTTTGTACTCATCTACCGGCATTCCTGCACGTTTATATCCCCAGTGCATTTTGAAAAGGCTTCGTTTATTGACCCATTCGCACACCATATCAAAATCGAGCTGCTCTTTGCGTAAAACGCGACGTCCCCAAAACGGAGGGGTCGGAATTCTGACCTCGCTCGGCATTTTTAGCTCATGAAACGGCGGGATAATAACGTCGATAACTTCTTTGATGGCACGTTCAACCATATCTCCGCCGAGTCGTGTATCGAGACCAATGCTCGGATCGGCATTGTACTTTTCGATTCGGCTCATCGCGATTACCCCGTCAAACGCGTCACGGCAGTAGAAGATCGCCCCTTTGTAGATCGGCCGGCAAAAATCGTCTACGAAGCTGCGGGTGAGTGCCGCCCCACCTAGCAGTACCGGCGTTGTGATTCCCATACTCGCCATTGTTTCCAGATTGTCCTTCATCACTTGGGTCGATTTTACGAGCAAACCGGACATTCCGATTGCATGAATCTCTTTGGATTTCATAACATCGAGATATTTTTCGAGTTCTGTTTTAATCCCGATATTGATTACTTTGAAACCGTTATTGGAGAGGATGATGTCGACGAGGTTTTTTCCTACGTCGTGTACGTCTCCTTTAACCGTTCCGATAACGAGGGTTGTGTCGGTATCTTTTTCTTGTTTAGAGAGGTAAGGGTTAAGATAATCGACGGTCGTTTTCATCGTCTCGGCACTTTGGAGTACAAACGGCAGCTGCATTTTCCCAGACCCGAAAAGTTCCCCGACGATTTTCATCGCATCGATCAGGATTTCATTGACGATTCTGTCAGGATTGATCGCTTGACGCGCTTGTTCTACCAAAGGAATCATCCGCTCTTTATCGCCATCGATGAGGAGCTTGGCAATTTTTTCTTCATCGCTCATTGCCTCGTACTCTTCATCGTTTTTAGAGTTGTCGATGGTTTTATCACTGAAATGTTCGATAAATTTAAAAAGCGACTGATCATCCGGTGTAAAGAGGAGTTCTTCACAGATAGCGCGATCTTCTTCGGACATTTTAGAGAGCGGTACGATGTGTTTGACATTGATGATAACGCTGGTCATTCCCGCTTCGATACAGTGGTGCAGAAAGACACTGTTAAGATAGACGCGGGCATTGATACTCAAACCAAATGAGATATTTGAGAGTCCAAGTGTTGAGCCGACGTTAGGATACTTCGTATGCAACTGCCGGATCGCCTCGAGCGTTTGGATCGCGGCATCACGATATTCCACATCCCCGCTTCCCACCGTAAAGGTGAGCATATCGAACATCAGATTTCGCGGATCGATACCGTGGCGGTTGACACACAGATCGTAGATGCGATCGGCGATACGCATTTTATCTTCGGTGGTTTTTGCCATCCCTTTTTCATCGATGACGAGACAGACCAAGGCGGTTCCGAATTTTTTGGCGAGAGAACAGATAGCATCGAGACGCTCTTCGCCGTCTTCGAGGTTGACGGAGTTGATGATCGGTTTACCGCCGATGCATTTGAGTGCCTCTTCCATCGTGTTGACCCGTGTTGCATCGGGCATAAGAGGGATAGGAATTTTTTGGTTGTAGAGTCTCATGACATGAGACATATCCACCGCACCGTCACGTCCCGCAAACTCGACGTTGACATCGAGACAATGGGCGCCGTCACGCACTTGTGCCTGTCCGACACTGAGTGTCCCCTCGTAATCGCTGGCGATAATCAGTTCCCGAAATGCTTTGGAACCTGTCGAGTTGGAACGCTCTCCGATGAGTAGCGGTGCAGGAGTTTGGATCAGCTCGACCGTATTGAAAAGCGATGCGATAGAAGGGGGTGTTGCTCCGCTTGGTTTTTTTGGAGCGATAGTCGAAACCCTGTTGACCAGAGCACGGATATGCTGAGGAGTCGTACCGCAGCATCCGCCGAGAAAACTTACTCCGTCGTAGTTTAAAAAATCGCATTGCAGCTGAGCAAATTCATCGGGCCCCATCGGATAGTATGAGAAGCCGCCGCGGTTTTGAGGGAGTCCCGCGTTAGCGTGTACCGAGATCGGTTTTCCCCACACTTCAGAGAGGGTACGAACGTGTTTGCCGTATTGCTCCGGTCCTGTTCCGCAGTTGAATCCGAGACTGAGAATATCGAACGGCTCCAAAATGGTGGCAATCGTTGCCGCATCCGTTCCGATGAGCATGCTTCCTGCGAGTTCGATCGTAACGGAGACCATGATAGGCAGAGCTGTAGAGCGTTCTTTATTGGCCGCTTCACAGGCATGGAGCGCCGCTTTGATTTGAAGAGGATCTTGGCAGGTCTCTAAGAGAAAAATATCACATCCTCCATCGATCAGACCGAGACAACACTCCAGATACCCTTCAAACATTTCATCATAATGGATATGTCCGAGAGAGGGGAGTTTCGTTCCCGGACCGATAGAACCTAAAACAAATCGTGGGTGATCCGGAGTGGAAAATTTATCACATTCGGCTTTACAGACGGCAGCTCCCGCGCGGGAGAGTTCATAAGCGCGATGACCGATTCCGTATTCATCGAGCACCCAACTAAAGGCACCGAACGTATTGGTCGTAATCAGGTCGGCTCCGGCGGTGAGATACGCGTGAAAAATATCGCTCATAACTTCGGGGCAGGTGACGTTGAGAAGTTCGTTACACCCGTCCAGCCCTTCCCAAGCACTTTCGGGTATTTTGTCGGTACGTTCTTGAAGCTGGGTTCCCATGGCACCGTCGATGATAAGCGGACGGCGGGTAAGTGTTTCAAGAAGAGTGTTTTTAACCGACATTGTTGAAGCCTTATGGATATAAAAATGAATGCGATTTTAGCGAAAAGGAGCATAAGCCGTTCTAAGTATGAAAATATAATTCTTTGGATACACTCTTAGGCATGAAAAAGCTGTTCCTTTTATCACTCTTTTTTATTTCTATGGCGTGGTCGAGAGAATCCGTGACGCTTCAACTGTCTTGGCTGAACCAGTTTCAGTTTGCAGGATATTATGTGGCAAAGGAAAAAGGATATTACGCCGACTCCGGGCTGGATGTCACTATTTTGGATGCACAAAATCGTCAAGATCCTTTTGATGCCGTGATGAAAGGGAAAGCGCAATACGGGGTAGGGCGTTCATCCTTGATTGTGGATTACATCAATGGTGCCCCGCTGGTATTGATGGCTGCAATATTCCAATCCTCTCCCATGATGTTACTCACCCGTCAAGATTCCAATATAAGCAAAGCCCAAGATCTGAAAAATAAGCGTGTTATGCTGACGGGTGACACAGTCGAGGGTGCGGAGATGCAGGCAATGCTCCGTAGCGTAGGCTTGCGCACGTCAGATCTATTTGTGCAGAAACATTCGTATGATCCCATGTCATTGGCACGTCATGAAACCGATGCTATGGTCGCATACCTCTCAAATGAGCCTTATATCCTCCAAAAAGCCGGGATAGAGACCCATGCGATTCACCCTAAAGATTACGGATTTGATTTTTACAGCGATATATTATTTACCACTCAAAAGGAAACCCTTGAACACCCGCAAAGAGCTGAAGCCTTTTATGATGCTTCTATACGAGGGTGGCTCTGGGCATTTGACCATATCGAAGAGACTGCAGAGCTGATTTATCATAACTATAATCCGCAGCACAAATCACTCGATGCTTTGATTTATGAAGGGCGAGTTCTTAAAGAACTCGCTTTCCGTTCTAACACCGCATTCGGCTCGATCGAACCGATACGTCTGGAGATGATTGCACAGGGGTATCGACTTATGGGCGTAGTTCAGTCCATCCCCTCTTTTGATCCGCTAATCTACAAGCACAGTACTTTGAATTTAACGGAAAAAGAAAAAGCGTGGCTAAAAGGACATCCTGTAGTTCGCGTCGGGATAGATCAAAATTGGCCTCCGATAGAATCGGTCGATGAAAAAGGGAGGCATACGGGAATCAGTGCATCGTATCTGAATCTTCTCGAAAAGCGTTTGGGTATTCATTTTGAGGTCGACTACAGCCGTAGGGTTTGGAGTGATTCATTACATGCTGTTCAAAATAAAGAGCTTGATATGCTTTCTTGCGCGGCCATTACCGACAAACGGCAGGAAAATCTTGTATTCAGCCGTTCCTATTTAAAACAGTCGATAGTTATCGTAGCAGATTCGGGTGTTGGATACGTGAATGATTTGAGTGATTTAAACGGGAAGAAAGTGGCGGTAGTACGATCGTATGAGACCGAAGAAATTTTACGGGAACACTATCCCAAAATTATTCCTGTTATGGCAGATACAGCATTGGAAGCACTCCAGAGCGTTGCTTCCGGTGAAGCTTATGCATGTGTTGAAGGGCTGGGAACTGTCAGTTATTTGATTGAACATTACAACCTGAAGCGTCTAAAGGTAGTTGGAGAAACGCCGTATCGATATGAGCTTGCTTTTGCCTTTCGTAATGATTGGGGAATGTTGGCTACTATCTCAGATAAGGTGTTAGCCTCTATTAGCCATTCTGAATACCAAGAAATTCACGGCAGTTGGCTTGTGATGGACAAAAATGAACCGATTAATTACAGCCTTGTTTGGGGTATTGTCGGATTTGTGGCAGTCTTGTTTATCCTGATTGCTTATAAGAACCGGCGTCTTGACGTGCTGGTACGCCAACGGACTGATGAACTCGAAACATTTAATCAGCGGCTTCAAGAAGAGATTGAAAAGGCGGTTGAAAAAAATCGAAAGCAAGAAAAATTGCTGATGCAGCAAGCCAAAATGGCTGAAATCGGATCGATGCTTGAATCTATTGCTCACCAATGGCGTCAGCCTCTCAATATTTTAGGTCTTTCAATGACAAGGCTGAACCTGAGTTGCGCGATTAGCGGTGGCGGAGAGGCCTCTAAAGTAATCGAGATCGCTGAAGCCCAAATTGAATATATGTCTCAGACTATCGATGATTTCCGTAATTTTTTCAAACATGACAGGGATCAAATATCGGTCAATATTAACACATTAATTAATGATGTTGAAGCACTGCTTGGACCATTGTTGATTCGTAAAAAAATTACCATCGAGAGAGATATTGACCCGGATACAGAAGTTTTAGTCTATCCGAATGAGTTAAAACAAGTCCTCATCAATCTCATCAATAATGCCCGTGAAGCGATAGAACAGCATCGGGGAGATAAAAGGGTCATTTATATTGGCTGCCAAAATGATGAGAAATATTGCACGATTAGCGTAGAAGATACAGGCGGAGGAATACCGAGTAAGATTATTGATAAAATTTTTGATCCCTATTTTACAACTAAATTTGAGTCACAAGGGACGGGAATCGGACTTTATATGGCCAAAACGATCATCGAAAAACACTTTTTAGGAAAACTCAGCGTTTATAATACAAGTCGCGGAGCGTGTTTTGAAATACGACTCAATCGTTCATTAAAAGAGGGTTCCAGCACTCTATAATAAAGCAGTGATATCCCGATTCATATCGGTAGTCAAGTGTAAAATTATGAGCATCAAGAATGGATTTAACAATGTAGAGTCCGAGCCCGAAACTGTTTGGATTTTCATTGTGATGAAAGAAAGGTTCGCTGATCGATTTTAATGTACATTCTGAAGGCCAAGGGTTGCCTTTGTTGTAGAAGCGGATTTGAGTTTTATTTTGGACAATTCGGACTTTCCCTTCATCACTGTATTTAACCGCATTGTCGATCAAATTTTTAAATACGGTTACAAAAACATCGCAATCGGCATAAATAGATTCTCCGTTATAGATGGCTTCTATTGTTTCATCGTTTAGGAACAAGAGCTCTTTAGCTTTATGGACCAATTCTTTCGGATCACACTCTTTCAAATTAGGGGAAAGGGCTCCTGAAGTAATTTGCTCAACCCTCACTAACTCCGCAATCAGGTGCTCCATCCGAAAAAATGCCCGTTCTAAAATTGATTTTTCTTCCCCTTTTTTGAGAAAAGGGAGTGATAATTTCCCGACGGTAATCGGCGTTTTGAGTTCATGCATGATATTGCGCAAAAAGAGTCTGCGTGCTTCAAGCAGTACATGATTTTTATGCATTGCCCCATCCAGAGCATTGGCTACAAGAGAAATTTCATCTTTATTGGTACTTTTGATCGGCGTATAGATCCCTTCTTTCCCGTAAGTAGTAATGGAATGAATAAGCTTTTTAAGGGGAAACAGGGTTCTGATAATGAGCCAATACAATAACAACAGGGCAATGATGAGAGAAATAAACAGTGCCTCAGGCCAAAGGGGTTGTTTGGCCGCATCGGTTTTAATGATCAGCAACGGAGGTGTTGCTTTTGTGAGATAGATATAGAGATTATTTGTATCTTTTAAGATTTGTATCCGACCCTCTTTGAGGGAGTCTTTGATAGGTTCCGGGAAATCATCAGGAATCGTCGTAAGGGCATTTTGAAGTGTTTTTGTAAGGTCAGGGTGTGGCTCTGCGACACGGTATCCTTGCGCTTCTAAAAAATCTTTTCGCAATGAAGGTTCCAGGATAATGCTTTTTCGTAAAACCAGTAAGAGATTTCCTGCTTCCAGCTCTATATTGTGATTATACTCTTGGGCAAGTCGTTGGTGGATGGAGTAAAATCCTATCCCCATTGCGATAAAAGTGACAAGAAAAAAAAGGGTAATTCGAAGAAAAATACTGTGTACCATGATTATCCTGAAAACCGATACCCGCTGCCTCGTATGGAGTGGATAAAACGAGGGTTTTTGGGGTCTTTTTCTATTTTTTGACGTAGACGACTGATAATCACATCAATAGTACGAACGGAACTTTCCCATGAAATCGCTTCGGAATTGTTTGAGAGGAAATCACGGCTAAGTGTTTGATTGGGATGGAGTATAAAGAGGGATAACAGCTCATATTCAGCACGTGTCAGAGAAAGAGGAAGCCCGTCATAGATAATTGTTTGCTCATTTTCATTCAAAATAAAAAGCTTATTTTTTTTCTCAAGAGTCGGTCTGTAACGGCGTAAGACACTTTTGATCCGTGCGATAAGCTCACGAGGTTCATAGGGTTTTGGGAGGTAATCGTCTGCACCGTATTCGAGTCCGATAATTTTATCGTTGATATCACTTCGAGCACTTGAAATAAGGATAGGAATGTCAGTTTTAAGACGGATCGCTTTGCACAATTCCAATCCATCCATTTGCGGCAGAGTTAAATCCAAAATAATAAGATCGAAATGATCCGTATTTAAAAGATTAAGTCCTGCCGAGGGTGTGGAAACAGCATTTACGGCGATACCGTAGTTTTTTAAATAGTTCACGAGCAGTGTCGTAATATCAGGGTCGTCTTCGACCATCAATGCTTGGAGCATTATTCACCTTTTTTAGTCATTGGTACAGATTGTTTTGTATCGTGCAAAGAAAAGTTTGCGTTGTTCAGGATTGAGAACTTCAATCTTTCTTGCATACGAATGACGCTTAACCTGCTCGACAGTCGTATCGATTTGCTGCAGTTGTTTGATCTGATTGGCGGTCAGGTTCAAATCAGATGCCATATCAATAGGTGTCGGTGTTGATGCCGCTAGATAGGCACAACTTAATATCGGGAGGATGACGAATCGAATCATAGGATACTCCTTGGTTACAGATACTGCCTCATCATGAGGGGCACGTTCAACAGTATGACGCAGCGATGTTAACGAAGGGCAAAAGAACTATAAACGAATGTAAAGCAAATTATAACGTTAAAAAGAGTTAATAAGAAGGATAAATGAGGGTGAAGAAGGATTGCCTGAAGCGGCAAAATATGATTTAGTCTACCATCCAACTGGCGCGTTTGGATTGACGAAGTTTTTTGACGATCATTTTTTCCAACGGTGTCATTTTTTCCATTTGGGTCTCCTTTGTGTAAGATATGCTAGAATCGTACCGTTCTAAAGTTACTCAACGGTAACGCAAAAATTAAGAGTAAAAGAGCAAAAGCGGGTAATTCAAGCTTTTTATGAGATAGAAAGGATTAAGAGTCATAATTCGATAATAATTATTAATTTTAAAAAGGATAATAGAGTGGAAGCATTAGCATCGTCATTTTGGAATTTGAGTGCATCGATGGGGATCTTTATTGTTGTCGGTGTACTGATTGCCGGGATATTGCACGAGCTGGTTCCAGAGGATTTGATAACTAAACAGCTGGGAACGCGAGGGTGGAAATCCGTGTTTAAAGGGACACTCTTTGGAATACCCCTTCCATTGTGTTCTTGCAGCGTTATTCCCTTTGCCGCCGAGCTAAAGCGAAAAGGTGCATCTGAGGGTGCGGTATTGTCCTTTTTGATTTCAACGCCGATTACCGGTGTTGATTCGATTCTTGCAACCTATGGAATGTTTGGATGGGCATTTACGTTCTATCGGGTTATTACTTCCAGTATTATTGCCATAATTGCAGGTAGTTTGGCTAATGTTATGATTAAACCGCATGTACCTACCGTTGCAAAATTTTCTCTCAATCCTCAATCTTCTCAACCTTTATTTGTGAACAAACCTGTAAATGAAACTGCTCGTGTACACTCATTTTCGATTAGACGTGCCTTGCATTACGGATTTGTCTCTTTATTGGGGGGGATCGCATCTCCTTTATTATGGGGATTGGTGATCGGCGCCTTTATTTCGATGATGATCCCGGGAAATTTGAGTCATTATTTTACGGATAGCCGATGGATGGGGTATCTTATAGCTGTTGCGATCGCAGCTCCGATGTATGTGTGCGCAACCGCTTCGTTGCCGATCGCTGCATCGTTGATTTTGGCAGGGGTTTCGCCTGGAGCTGCATTTGTATTTTTGAGTGCGGGGCCGGCAACCAATACGGTGACTATGGGGGTCGTTAAATCGATGCTTGGTACTAAAGCGTTAATCATATATTTGGGCAGCATTATCATCGGGAGTGTCGGGTTCGGGATAGTGTTCGACCTCTTTTTTGATGCTACAGCGATAGGTGGGATGCTTTCACACCAAGAAGCTCACGGATGGGTAGAAAACTTTGGAGCCGGAGCCTTACTTATCCTGATAGCCTACAATTTGATTCAAGCGCGTTTGAACAAAAAAAATAAGAGTTGCAGCGGTGGCTCTTGCTGTTCTTAAATTTTACAAGTGTTTTTGGTATCTGAGTCGTTTTGCAGTTGAAAAAGTGGATAATCACCTAAAAATTAGGAGCTAGTATGGGATGCAGTGAAAAAGCCCTTTTGGGCGGCGGATGCTTTTGGTGTATCGAAGCAGTTTATAATCGAGTAAACGGGGTGTGCAGTGCTATCAGTGGCTACGCCGGAGGAGCACGCCCGAATCCTAATTATGAGCAAGTATGCAGCGGAGCTACAGGTCATGCTGAAGTGGTTGAAATTACCTATGATCCTGACCATATTAGCTATGAACAGATTTTAGAAATTTTTTGGGAAGTGCACAACCCTACAACTCTAAACGCTCAAGGAGCGGATCGCGGGACACAATACCGTTCTGTTATCTTTTACATGAATGAGGATCAAAAGAAAAAAGCTCTTGAGTCTATTGAAGAAGCGCAAAAAGGGTGGAGCGAACAAATTGTGACCGAGCTTTCTCCTGCTCCTGTATTTTATCCTGCTGAAGCGTATCACCAAAATTACTATTCGGAACATCCGACACAAGGGTACTGTTATGCAGTTATCGCTCCGAAGATTGAAAAATTTATGAAGAAATTTGGGGATAAAGTTAAAAAGTAGAGGGGGATTTCCCGCGGTTGCGGGAAAGTTGGAGAAGAGAGCTTAGCTTATTTGCAAAGTTCCACTTCAATACGACGGTTTTCAGCACGTCCTTCTTTTGTTTTGTTAGAAGCGATAGGCATTTTTTCACCCATACCTTCAGCTGTCAAACGTTCAGCTGCTATACCATCGTTGATAAGCATAGTTTTAACGGTTTCCGCACGTTTTTCAGAGAGTTTTTGGTTGTATTTATCCGAACCGGTACTGTCTGTATGTCCTACGATATTCGCTTTATATGCAGGGCTCTCTTTAAGGAATGATGCGAAAGCATCGACTTTAGCCGTACCTTCAGTATCCACTTTGTTGGAATCACTTGCAAAGTTCAAGTTAAGTGTCGCTTTTAACGGACAACCGTCGGAATCAACTTTAAATCCTTTTGGAGTATTAGGGCATTTGTCTTGAGGATCAAATACACCGTCTCCGTCGCTGTCGATAGGAGCAGCTACTACAACCGGTTTTGGTGCAGGAGCAGCTACGACAGGTTTTGGCGCAGGAGTTGGTTTCGGTGCCGGAGCGGCAACAGGTTCAGGAGCAGCTGCTACCGGAGCCGCAGGCTGCGCTTTTTCACCGAATGCAAAATTGATCCCTGCCATAAGAAGCAAGCTGTTATCCCAATCAAAATGATTAAACTTTAACATTTCGATCGCTTCGAGTTTAAGCGCGATTTGATCGGTAATACCAACTTTTACACCGGCACCTGCATCTGCAAACGCACCGTTGTGATTTAGGTTTTCAGTACCATTTCCACGGTCATTGATATGCTCATACCCAAGACCGGCTTTGGCAAACGGAGTGATGTTATTACTGGTTGTAAAGTCATAAACACCATTGATCGCAGTACGCCAGATATCGGTTGCATGAGGTTTGATGTACTCATAATCGGCATCGCTCCATAATACAGAAAGTTCCGGTTTTAAAAGGGAATCAACTGCATTGTATTGAAATTCTGCACCGTATGCGGCGTGATTTTCAAGACGTTGACCTGATGGGAATACATATCCGGCCATTGGCGAAACTTCGTAGTTATAATCACTTGCTCCAAGCAATGTAGCAGCGAGTAAAGAAGAGAATACTAATTTTTTCATGATACAAGTCTCCTTAAGACATTTGTGAATGAAGAATTATAGCACAAGAATGTATGTGAAATGTTGCTAAATAGGGTTTAATTATTTTTCTTAATTGCTTGAAATGCTGACTGCATAGTGTTTAGTAAAGATAGAATTTCGTGATTTAATTGCGCTTCAGCTGCATCTATTTTTTCAAGATGGGAAGCTTTTAGAGATTCAAGTTTTTCCAATGTTGTTCGAAACAGTTCTTTATCATCGGTGAGGAGAATGATTTCTTCTTTGGGTGCCCATTTACGTTTGCTCACACCATTGTGCTGAAATTCAAAAATAATATTTTGACTGTTCTCTGAACTAATATATTTTGGAACATTGTAAGCAAGATAATGCTTTTTGGGATCACCTTGGTGACGTTGGATTACATAGTACATAAAACAATGATAACATAAATCGAATTTTATCCCTCTTTGTGATAGAGTATTTGCATTAGAAAATTTAGGAGCACGAATGGAACATATTTATGAGTTGGCAATAATCGGTGCAGGTCCTGCAGGGATAGCGACAGCGATAGAAAGTTATGCTTTGGGTATGCGTGATATCGTGTTATTAGAAAAAGATGAAAATCATAATGCAACGATTCGTAAGTTTTACAAAGACAATAAGCGGGTAGATAAAGACTGGAAAGGGCAAAAAGTAGAATTGGATGGAAGTATCTATTTTATGGATGGCACGAAAGAATCTACATTGGACTTTTTTGATCAGTTATTGGATAATGAAGCGGTTGAGCTTAAAACGCATACTGAAGTGCAAAAAATTGTGAAAATAGAAGGTGGATTTGAAGTATTTATTGCCGGCGGGAGTGTGAAGGCAAAATATGTGGTTGTTACGATCGGTCGAATGGGAAAACCCAATAAACCCGATTATAAAATTCCCACATCGATTAAAAATCAAATACATTATACCCTAGACGGATGTTCTCAAGGCGAGAGGGTTATGGTTGTAGGAGGCGGTGATTCGGCAATCGAATATGCGGTTGAATTGTGTGATCGCAATGCGGTTACGATCTGCTATCGTCGGGGAACGTTTCGTCGTGCAAATCCAACAAATCAAGCTGATATCTACAAAGCAATGAGCGAGAACTCGCTGCATGCAATGTTGAATACTGAAATAATCGAGCTTGAGAGTGAAAGCGGGAAAGTGAAAGTCGTTTTCAGCGACGGAGAATCGGAGCTGTTTGACCGGATTGTTTATGCCATCGGTGGCACGACACCGAGCGGATTTTTGCAAAGCAGCGGCATTCAGGAAGAGGATGGCAAGCCGGTTCATGATGAGAACTATCAAACCAATGTTCCCGGTCTTTTTGTTGCCGGAGATATTACCCAAGAATCGGGCGGTTCAATCGCATTGGGACTAAACCACGGCTATGCAATTGCCAATTATATTATTGGTCTTTCAAAATAGGGTCACTTTTATGACTGAGCGGTCCTTCTGCACTAAACAAGGTTAATTCTATAGCTGTGTGAAGATATTCGGAAGTGACAAGCGGATCAAAATTTTCATCTTGAAAAGCAGCTATTTTAGCGTTATGAATTATGTCATCAAGAAGGGAGCGCTGCGGTGACTCACTTTTTGAATTTCCCCGTATTTTGTTGTTTAAATACAGAGTGATTTCAGTAGCCATCGGTTGATTGAGAATAGGATATTCTTGAAGAAGCGTTTCTCTGTTAATAGAGCGCTCCGCTTGCAGTACCTCTTCGATAGACTGCCGTGCAATGGTTAATAATACGGATTTGGACATGTATTATTTACCTCCTCTTGCAAGCGTGTTCCGCTATTATAACTTACTTATCCTCAGGTGACAAAGCAATTTCAAATCCGAGTTCTTGAAGCATCTTTAGATCCGTATGAGCTTCGCGTCCGGCGGTTGTGAGATAGTTGCCGATTACGATACTGTTTGCCCCTGCCGAAAAAATTTCATCTTGACGCTCTTTAAATGTAATTTCACGCCCTCCGGCAATCATAATCCGATCGGCTTTATCTAAAATTTTCCGTGCGAGGGTAATGAGGTCTAATGATTCATCGATAGTGAGAGGGCTCGGATGGAGCGGTAACGCCGGATTGTGGTGATAAAAATTGAGCGGCACGGAGATAGGATTGAGTTCTTTCAAGGACTCTAACATGCTGATGCGGTCTTCTTGTGTCTCTCCCATCCCGAATATTCCGCCGCTGATGAGTTTGAGTCCTGAGCGGTTCACATTTTCACAGGTTTCATAGCGCTCATCCCACGGATGGGTTGTGCAGACTTGGCTGTAAAAGGCACGACTGGTTTCAAGATTATGATTATAGGCATTGATTCCGGCTCGTTTTAGCTCTTGAAGCTGTTCCAGCGATGCAGTGCCGTTGCAGGCGATAAGACGCAGACGAGGCACTTCACGTTTGAGGGTGGACGCGACGTTGCAGACAAATTCGAGTGTTTTATCATCCAACCCTTTTTGTGCCGTAACGAGACAAAATCCAAGTGCACCGAGTGCTTCAAGCCGGCGTGCTTCTTCTAAAATTTGGTCCATCGGTTTTTGTTTGTACCGTTCGATGTCTGCTTTGTATTTGACACTTTGGGAACAGAACTTACAGTCTTCATTGCAGGTTCCGCTATTGATATTGCAGATGGAACACAAAAAGATTTTTTTCATATTTTTCCTTTGGAATACTGAATCTTGCCTCTTGCGAGACAGATTTATGCTCTCTCAAAAATGTAGTGTCGTTCCTCGAATACATCACTTTCGACTGCACGAAAATAATGGGTAACAGTGAAGTTTGTGTCCGAAGTTTCAAGCATGGCACAGTTTGAAAATGGCTTGTCTCTCGCACACACTTCTCCAGGATTGAGAAAGAGGGTACGATTTTTAAAATCGCATTCAAACACGTGCGTATGCCCGAAAATGATCACTTCTGCATCGGCATTCATATAAAACGGCAGGTGCATCAATTTGAAATTGACACCGCCGAGTTTAAAATAATGCGGTTCTTGGACAAGATTGTATTTGGTGTGATATTCGATCAACCCGGCATCATTGTTACCATACACAGCGACATAACGTATACCGCTGTTTTTGAGCTGGTCAAGAATTTCGGGTTTTACAATATCTCCGGCATGAATCAAAAACTCAGCCCCTTGTGATACAAGATGATCGATTGCCTTTTGCGAACGCCCTTTTTTAGTATGGGTGTCTGACAAAAGCCCGATTTTCACGCATCTTCCTCTCTTGGTGTACGATCTTTACATTTAACACACTCATACACTTCTTTATTTCGGTAGGTTCTCGGAGCCAATGCTCCGCCGCACCCTTCGACTTCACACTTTTTAGTTGATGGTTCAAATTTGGAGATAAATTTACACTTCGGATAATGTTCACATCCCCAAAACGCACCTCTGCGCGATTGTCTCCATAACAGTTTTCCGCCGCATTCCGGGCACGGCACTTCGGATGTTTTTTGCTCGGCAAGTGTTTTGGTGTTTTTACATTTTGGATATCCGCTGCATGCCAAAAATTTCCCGTTACGACCGTTTTTGACTACCATGGCACTGCCGCATTTATCGCATATTTCTTCACTGACTTCATCAGGGGTTGCCGGGTTCTCTTTTTGGTTCTCTTCTGTTTGTTCCGTATATTTACATTTCGGAAAACCGCTGCAGGCAATAAATTCTCCAAAACGGCCTGAACGAAGAAGCAATTCGCTTCCGCATTGCGGACAGTTACGACCAAGCGGCTTGGCCATTTTGAGACTGACGATATTGCTCTTTCCGGCCTCGATTTTTTCGATAAACGGATAATAGAAATCGAGCAAAATTTTGTGCCACGATTTCCCTTCATCGCTGATTTCATCGAGAGTCTCTTCCATCGTAGCGGTAAAGGATGCGTCCACGATCTCGTTAAAATGCGTTTCCAACATCTCGGTAACAGTAAAGGCAATTTCAGTCGGCATAATTTGCCGTTTCTCTACGGTGATATAATCACGTGCCTGAAGCGTTGAGATGGTCGGAGCGTAGGTAGATGGACGACCGATCCCCTCAGATTCCAGTTTTTTGATCAGACTTGCTTCAGAGTAGCGTGCCGGCGGTTCGGTAAAGTGCTGCTCAGGTGTGATGGTTTGGATATCAATCGCATCTCCGGTAGTGAGTGAAGGGAGGAGTTTGTCTTTGTCATCGCTTCCGGTTACTCGGTAAAACCCGTCAAACAAGAGTTTCCGTCCCGTTGCCCGGAACTGAGCTTTAGGGGATTCAAATGTAATACTTTGTTGTTCAAATCTCGCATCGTTCATTTGACATGCTAAGAAGCGGTTGTAAATAAGACGATAAAGTTTAATCTCATCGGGTTTGAGATACGTTGCCGCGATCTCAGGGGTAAAGGCGAGCATGGTAGGACGGATCGCTTCATGCGCCTCTTGTGCCCCTTTGGATTTTTTCGTATAAACTTTTATTTCTTTAGGCAAATACTCTTTGCCGTATCT
>NZ_JAQTQR010000033.1 GCF_028712165.1 Sulfuricurvum sp.
TGCATCGATACAATCGGAAGCCGTTTATCCTCTTCGAAAATAACGGGTACTTTTACCCCTTTAACCTCAACAAAATCCAATGTGCTTGCCATAAGTGCTTGCCCTAATAATAAAATCGTGAAAAAAAGAAGTCTGCCAAAAGCGCGGTTCACTGCGCGTGGGCTCTCCGCCGAGGAGAACACAGCGTTAGCGTAGCCCAAAGGGGCTTTGCTCCTTTGGCGTTTTAACTTTATGTTACTCACGCAAATTTCTCTAATATATCATACGCTGTGTTGCGAATCGCCGGAGTTTCGCCGATATCTCGGATGAGACGAACCATCTCGTCTTTTGCCATACGAAACCCTGCGCCCGCACTGCGGACAACATTCTCTTCCATCATTGTCGAACCCAAATCGTTTGCACCGTAAAGCAATGCCATTTGACCGATGTATGGCCCTTGCGTTACCCATGAGCTTTGGATATTCGGGAAATTATCCAAGAAAAGACGCGATACTGCCAAAAGGCGTAAATAACGGTTCGAGGATTGTTTCTCGATTTCCGGATACTCTTCCATGAGCTGAGTATTCTGACCTTGAAACGACCACATTATAAAGGCACGGAAACCGCCTGTTTCGTCTTGTAGGTCACGTATCAGGTTCCAATGCTCAATAATCTCTTCATCGGTCTCTACCGTACCGTACATCATCGTAGCAGTCGATTTGATCCCGAGTTTGTGCGCTTCGCGGTGAACCTCTAGCCACACTTCACTGTCGATTTTTTTCGGAGCAATGATATCACGGACACGGTCGCTCAAGATTTCAGCCCCTGCACCCGGAATCGAAGCCAATCCTTTGGCATGTAAACGCGAAAGACACTCTTGTATCGTGATATGGGAAACTTTGGCAATAAAATCAAGTTCGATGGAAGAAAAACCGTGAATCGTAATTTGAGGGTATTTGGTATGAATATGCTCTACCAAATCTTCATACCACTCGATTTTGAGTTTAGGGTGAACGCCGCCTTGAAACAAAATCTGTGTTCCGCCGATCTCAAGTAATTCATCAATCTTTTGGTCGATCTCATCAAACGTCAAGACATAGGCATCTTCATCTTTGCCGTGACGGTAAAAGGCACAAAATTTACAATCGACCCAGCACACGTTGGTATAGTTGATATTACGGTCAACTACAAAAGTAGTGATCCCCTCGGGATGAAGTTCTTTTTTACGAGCCGTCGCCATTTTCCCGAGTTCTTTAAGATCTCCGTTACGAAGTAGATCGAGGGCTTGTTCTTTAGTGAGACGCATAATAACCTATTTATCTTTGGAGATTGCGTCCAAAACGCCGTTAATAAACTTCGGAGACTGTTCGCTCCCGAATGCTTTCATCACTTCGATCGCTTCATTGATAATAACCGCTGAATCGAGTTCGCCAAACATAATTTCATATGCTCCCAGACGGAGTGTCGCACGCTCGATTGAGCCTAAACGGTCAAAATCCCAATCTTTGAGATGTTTATCAATCGCTTCGTCCACTTGTGACAAATGATCAATGACCCCTTTAAAAAGATCAAGAGCAAAATCACGTTGTTTGTTACGGATCTTTTTCTCTTCGAGGATCTCGTCACTGAAATCAGAAATACTTTGATTTCCCAAATCATACGCGTACAAAAGACTGACTACCGCCATACGGGCTTGATGTCGTGTTGCCATTAGTTACCAATCTCTTCGTAAAGATCAAGCATTTCGATCACAACGGTCATCGCTTCAAACCCTTTGTTACCTGCTTTGGTCCCAGCACGCTCGATTGCTTGCTCGATGGTGTCTGTAGTCAAAAGTCCGAACGATACCGGTTTTTTGTGTTTCAAACTCACCGTTGCAATCCCTTTTGTCGCTTCAGCCGAAACATAATCGAAATGAGGAGTCGAACCGCGGATAACGGCACCCAATGCACAAACGGCATCGAATTTACCGCTGCTGAGGAGCTGCTCGATCACCATCGGAAGTTCGAATGCACCCGGAGCTAAAACGTGGGTCAAATCATCACTGTTTCCCCCATGTCGTGCATACGCATCTTTTGCCCCTTCGACTAATCTATCAACGATAAAATGGTTCCATCGTGTACTGACGATTGCCACTCTTTTATCTTTACGAACACTTAGTTGTCCTTCGATAATTTTCATGAATTAATTTCCTTTGACTGAATTGATTTGTAATAGCGTCTCACTCAACGCTTCAAGTTGTTCTAATTTTAGCATATTTGGGCCGTCGCTCAAAGCGCATGCAGGATCGAAATGGGTTTCGAAGAAAAACCCGTCTACTCCGACTGCTGCTGCTGCCCGTGCCAAATGAGGAACCATCGAGCTGTCCCCACCTGTTTTGCCCGTTCCCGTTCCCGGCATCTGCACCGAATGGGTGGCATCAAAAATGACAGGGGCAAACTCTCTCATGATCACTAATGAACGCATATCGACGACAAGATTGCCATAACCAAACGAAGATCCGCGTTCGCATAACAAAACACCGTATTTTTGAGATGCTTCGTAACTTACCTCATCGCATCCGCGTGTTTTGAGCACTTTAGCCACTGAAAAACGCATATCTGCGGGAGTCATAAACTGCCCTTTTTTGATATTGACGATTTTATCGGTTTTTGCCGCCGCTACAAGCAGGTCGGTTTGACGGCATAAAAAGGCCGGAATCTGGAGCATATCGACAACCTCAGCCGCAATCGGAACCTGATAGCTTTCATGGACATCGGTAACGATTTTGTATCCGAAATCGTCTTTCACTTTTTGTAAGATCCGAAGTCCCTCTTCGATCCCGGGTCCGCGATAGCTCTCTAGTGAAGTACGATTGGCTTTATCAAAACTCGATTTGAAATAAAAATCAAAGCGAGGATCATTTTGATAGCGCTCAAGCGACTTTGCAATCTTAAAAATCGACTCTTCACTTTCAATGACACACGGTCCGGCTAAAAGTATCATCCATACTCCTATGAGTTAATAGTGATATTGTACTGTGAAAAAATTAAAATCCCTTTCGGCATGAAGGTTTCTTTTTTTGCAACAGCTGAACCCCTTTGGCACACTGCAAATGGATACGAAAACGGTAGCTTCGCATCACGATCGTTTTTATCCAATAACCCACTAAACCGCTGAATCGAATCCATCCCAGCAAAGAGACACTGGCATATTTTCCGCCCAATGCGATAAGGGTTCCGCGCATCCGTAAATCAACTGGGCTCATAGTTTCATTTTTCATTAACGCTAAGATATTTTTTGCCGCATATTCAGCACTTTGTTCCGCACTTTGGGCTGTAGGAGGGATCAGATTGCCTTTTTTACCGCGTAACTCAGCTATATCACCGGCTACAAATACTTTCTCACATGAAGGTAGAGCTAAATAATCATCGACGATTAATTGCCCTTTTTTATTTTTTGGAACATCTATTGCCGATGTCAAAGTCGAAGCGACAATCCCTCCGGCAAAAATCATAAAATCAAAATAAACAGACTCTTTTTCATTGAGAGTCATAGTATGTTCTTCAACCGATGTAATACGGGAGTGATTGATGATTTTCACCCCGAGCTGCAAAAGGCGTTTTGTTGCCTGTTGGACCAAATACTCTTCAATTCCGTCCAAAACATTTTCATGGGGTATGATTAAAAAAACATGGATGTTATCGCAGGTGAGTGTATTGTCTAAATGAAATTGACGAATATAAAACGCCATCTCCGCAGCGATTTCGACGCCGCTGAGACCTCCGCCGCCGATCACGATATTGAAAGATTCGGTGCGCCATCCCCCCTCACTCTCCATTTTTTCATACAAACGCTGTTCAAACTGCTGTTTGAATGCCAATGAGTTCGAAAGCGTTTTAACCCCGTGTGAATGTTCTCTCAGTCCGGGGACAGAGCTATGATACGCAGTACGGCTCCCTGCACACAGCAATAGATAATCAAACGAATGACCCGAATTTTCTCCGACAACATGCATGTTCTCAAAATCGATCTCACGGACGGTGTCTTTGACGTAGAGGACTTGCTCACCATAACTCAGACAAAGCGCAACCAGATCGATCGAAACCATCGTCATTGAGCACTCATTGGCGATCAATTCATACGCATCGGTTTGTAAAAAATGATAGGGGTGCTGATCGATCAATACGATATCGCAGATGCCTGACGCAGCCAGAATCTTGAGTGCTTTAACCCCTGCATATCCTCCGCCGACGATAACAACACGATGGCGTTTCATAGTGTCCCTCACTCTATAAGCTTTGGAACCGATTATATCACTGTTTCATTATCGCAGTGGAACAAACGACCGCGGAGCTAAATGCCCACTGAAAATTGTATCCCCCCAACTCTCCCGTCACATCGACCGTCTCGCCGATACAATACAACCCTTTGACTTTTTTCGCTTCCATATTCATCGGATCGATCTCTTCGCATGCAATCCCGCCGCGGCACGCTTCGGCTTTGCTAAAGCCGAATGTTCCGGAAGGGGCCATCGCGTAATTGCGGATCAAAGCCAATGTTGAACGTTCGGCTTCGGACAAACGGTTGCACGGTTTATCTTCCAATCCGACGGCATCCAGAAATCCTTTCATAAACCGCTTTGGCAACGGCAGTGCAGTACTGAGAAGCTTCTTCTCATTTTTGATCGCTCCCAAATCAAAATCGGGTAAAAAATCGATCACTATCTCACCGCGATGCCAGTAAAGCGAAGCCGAAAGGACGACGAGACCGCTGATCCCTTTATGGGCAAACAAAAAATCTTCATCCAACATTTTACCCGCAACATGGATACGGGCAGGAAAACTGACCCCGCTGAGCTCTTTCATCCAAAACTCTTTCGGCTGCAACGTCAGACCTACCAAAGCCGGAACAAACGGAACCGTTTTAAGACCGTAATGTTGGGCGATTTTGAGACCGATATCACTCGCGCCGAGTTCTTTGTAGCTCGCACCGCCCGTTGCGACTACCACACGATCGGCTTGGAACTTCCCCTTGTCAGTCGATACCGTAAACGGCTTTTCTCCTTCAACTGAGAGAATTTTGTGGTTCAAAAGCATATCAATTCCCTGAGCACGTCCGAGTAAAATCGATATGATCTCCTCACTGCTTTTTGGGCAGAAGTAGTAGCGATCTTTTCGGATCACCGGACGCAATCCGCCGTCTTTAAAATAATCCAAAAGTGCTTTTTGCCCAAATATGGAGAGTGCATTTTTCACCAAATTTGCATCTCCCAGAAAATGCGTTTCATCCACCTCGACATTGGTGAGGTTGCATTTTCCTCCGCCACTGGCTTTGAGCTTCAGTGCGGGGCGGCTGTTCCCCTCGATAATCGCGACTTTTAGAGAAGTATGTTCTCGCAATTGTGCGGCACACATAAGTCCGCTTGCCCCCGCTCCAAGGATTATAACATCGTAGTGTTTCATCGTTTCAGCAGCCGCAAAGCCAAAAGGCTAAAGAGAGTTCCCACCACAGCAATATGGGTCAGTGTAACCGTTTTATGACTCATCAAATAATGAACTGCAATCAACACCACGGCAATATAGATCAGTTTATGCCACCCTTTGAATTTCGAAAAAAGTTTTCTGCTTGACGTAAGCGCCATAATCAAAAGAATTAAAAACGCTCCCATACCGAATGCGATAAACGGTTTAGTGGTCACTTCATGGATGACACCGGTTACACTAAACTGCTGATCGATGGCAATAAATAACATCGCATGGATAAAGGCATGGAAAAATGCGAATAATCCTAAAAGACGCCGATATGGCAGGAGATTGATTTTCAAATAGCTCCGTAGCGGTGAAAGAAGCAGCGTTAATGCTAAAAGCCATAACGCACTGTTTCCGCAAAGATCGCTCAAAAATTTAAGCGGATCATTGGGTGTTTTTGTCAAAACCACACGAATATATCCTTCGATGAAGAGAAATATATCGCTCAACCATGCCGGATGTAAATCAGCACTAAAACGGATGGCTGCATATAAAATCGGCAACAGAGCACCGATCCAAATCAAAATTCTCATAAATCCTCTTTAGTAAAACTTTCGTAAATCCATATTTTTATACAAATGTGCCACATTAGCCCCATAGCCGTTAAAGGCTAGAGTATCTTGTTTAAAAAATTTACCCAGCACACGTTCGCGCGCTTGTGACCATCTTGGATGATCGACAGCAGGATTGACATTGGCATAAAACCCGTATTCATTCGGGCCTATTTGGTTCCATGTCGAACGGGTTTGGTGTTCGCTGAGGGTAATTTTGACAATACTCTTGATACTTTTAAACCCGTATTTCCACGGTACAACCAAACGGATCGGAGCACCGTTTTGAGGCAAGAGCTCTTTACCGTATAGCCCCACGGCCAAAATAGTGAGCGGGTGCATCGCTTCATCGATCCGAAGCCCTTCGCGGTATGGAAACGGAATACTACCAAAAGTTTGCCGTTGTGCCGGAAATTGGACGGGATCAAAGAGCGTCTCAAAGTCAACGTATTTGCTTTTTGAAGTCAATCCGGCCTGTTTTAACAGTGATGAGAGACTGAAACCGACCCACGGTACTACCATCGCCCACCCTTCGACACACCGGAAACGGTATATTCGCTCTTCCAACGGTATCTTTTTGATCAGTGTATCGATATCAAGCGTCTGCGCCTTTTGCACTTCCCCTCCGATATGCAGTGTCCACGGTCGGGTTTTAAGATTTTTGGCCAATTTTGCCGGGGACTCTTTATCGGTTCCGTACTCGTAAAAATTATTATACGTCGTAATTTGATCATACGACGTTAGTTCCAAAGTGCTTTTGGCTTTTTCATATCCCAGTGCCGCCATTAGCGGTGAGGTTCCCAACAGCGCTGCTGCCGCACCCAGTTTCATCAACTCCCTGCGTTCACGGTAAATCGACTCGGATGTTATCTCGGATGAAGGTATCTCATCATAATTGGTTCGTCTAAGCATCTTCAACCTCCAGTTGGCTATAATTGCACTATATTATCCAAGGGTTGGTAAATGTCCAAAAAGCTCCATATAGTCTCATTAGGCTGTACTAAAAATCTTGTCGATACCGAGGTCATGTTAGGTCGACTTAAAGATTTTGAAATGACCGATGCAAGCAATGAGGCAGATGTCATTATCGTCAATACCTGCGGATTCATCGATGCGGCAAAACAAGAGTCGCTTAACACCATCTTCAACCTCGATGCCGGACGTAAAAAAGAGTCAGTTCTCGTTATGGCAGGGTGTCTCTCTGAACGTTACAAAGAGGAACTTTCCAAAGAGCTTAAAGAGGTCGACATCTTCACCGGTGTCGGCGATTACGACAAAATCGATGAACTTCTCGCCGCAAAACAAAGCCGTTTTACCCCTGAAGTCTATCTGATCGACGGTGCGGAACGGGTTGTTACGGGTTCAACGTATCACGCCTATATCAAACTCTCCGAAGGATGCAACCAAGTGTGCAGTTTCTGCGCCATCCCTTCGTTTAAAGGGAAACTCCACTCGCGCGATTTGGAGAGTATCGCTAAAGAGGTCGAAGGGCTTGTCGCAAAAGGGTATTACGATTTCAGCTTTGTCTCCCAAGACTCCAGCTCGTATCTGCGCGATCAAAACACTTCTGATGGTCTCATCCACCTCATCAAACGGATCGAACTGATCGACGGTGTCAAAAGTGCCCGCATCCTCTATCTCTACCCTTCGACAACATCGCTGAAACTGATCAAAACCATCGGCGATTCGAAAGTTTTCCACAACTACTTTGACATGCCGATCCAGCATATCAACGACGAGATGTTGAAAATCATGAAACGGGGATTCGGGAAAGAAAAAACGTTGGAACTCCTTAATGCGATGAAAGCATTGCCGTCTTCATTTATCCGTACCAGTTTCATCGTCGGCCATCCGCAAGAGTCAGAAGCGATGTTTAACGAAATGGCAGAGTTCGCTAGCAGTTTTGGATTTGACCGTATCAACGTCTTCAGCTATTCGGATGAAGAGGGAACCAGTGCTTATACAATGGAGGATAAAATCCCTTCTAAAACGATCAATGCCCGTGCTAAAAAGCTGGGTAAAATCGCTTCAGATGTTGAATTGGCGAGTCTGCAAAAACTCGTGGGTTACGAGATTCCTCTCGTCATCGACGGAGAGAGTGACGAGCATGAGTTCCTCCTCAGCGCACGTGCCCTGCTCTGGGCACCGGATGTGGACGGTGAAATCTACGTCAACGACCGTGAGGTCGAAGGTGAACTGAGTTTTGGAAAAATCTACCGTGCCCGTATCACAGAACTCGCCGAAAAACGGCCTCTTGCTACCGTAACGGGCGATGTCTGATCTCCTCCATCTGGATCTTCTAAAAGAGGGGAAAGTTCTCCTCGCCTTCTCCGGAGGGGTCGATTCAACCGCGTTATTTCATCTGCTCTGTGAGCATAATATCTCTTTTGACATTGCTCACGTTAACTACCATACCCGCGAAACCAGTGATGCCGAAGAGGCAAGTGCAATCGCTTTAGCCGAAAAACATGCATTGCAATGTTATACCCATTCATGCCATCTAGGCGGTGCAAATTTTGAATCCCGTGCACGTGACGAACGGTACCGATTTTTTAACTATCTGATGGATAAACACGGCTATAGCTATCTCCTCACCGCGCACCAGCTCAATGACCGGCTTGAATGGCTGATGATGCAGATGTGCCGCGGATCAGGCTTACCCGAGATGCTGGGAATCCGTTCTCATGACAAACGTGACGGGATAGACATTTTACGCCCCCTGCTCGAATGGGATCGAGAATCGATCGAAGAATATCTTCATACGCACCACATTCCTCACCATATAGATGAGAGCAATGCGGACGAACGCTATACCCGTAACTTTTTTCGCCACCGCTACAGTGCACCGATGATGCGTGAATACCGAGATGCAATTCGCAGAAGCTTCCGCTATCTGGAAGAAGATAACGATGCATTGATTGAGGCAATGGAGTTTACAACCGTTGATCAGCTCTCCTATGCGCATAACCCATCCTCATTCCGTTCTCTTCTCTACGGTATTGATATTTTCTTGAAAACAAACGGATATCTGCTAAGCCAACATGATAAAGAAGCACTAAAAGGGGGAGGAGAGCATATTATCGGAAGACGTTTTGTCGTCTCTATCGATACCCACTATACATTTATTGCCCCGTACGAGCACAGTGCTGTCATGGATAAAGGGTTTAAGGAAGAGTGCAGAAGCTTAAAGATCAGTTCAAAACTGCGGGGCTACCTTTACGGTGCCCCGAAGGCCTATGATGTTATGCGTCGATTAAAAGGCGCTCTAACACCTCTTCGATTCGACTAACACCGACGATTTCAATCGCTGCTTTGACTTCATCGGGTATATCACTCAAATCACGATCGTAATTTTTCTGCGGAATAAGAGCCAGCTTCATCCCTGCACGGTGTGCGGCAATCAGTTTTTCTTTGAGTCCGCCGATCGGAAGAACATTTCCGGTCAATGACACTTCCCCCGTCATTGCGATATCGGCACGTACTTTTTTATTGGCTAAAATGGACGCAATAACCGTAGACATAGCAATCCCCGCACTCGGACCGTCTTTCGGGGTTGCACCATCTGGTACATGGACATGCAGATCAAAACGTTTATACACTTCACTCGCATCGAGTGGTATATCACTTTCTCTCTCAGCCGGTGAGAGAGGGATGATCGAGTGATCCACACTGATTTTCCCCTCATCGATCAAGGTTTTGACGACGGAGAGGGCGATGCGGGCCGACTCTTTCATCACGTCCCCTAAACTTCCGGTGAGCTGAAGAACCCCTTTCCCGTTGATTCGGATTGCTTCGATTTTCAGAACATCTCCGCCGACTGCCGTCCAAGCCAGCCCATTAACGACACCGATACGATCGACATGGTCGGTACGATCAATCTCAAAAATCGTTTTTTCCAAAAAGTCTTTGAGGTTTTTAAGGGTAACACTCACTTTTTGAGTCGTCGGTTCTTCGAGAATCTTTTTAGCCGCTTTACGAACGATATCCGCTACACGGCGGCGTAAATTACGGACTCCCGCCTCACGTGTGTGTTTTTCGATTACTTCAGCCATCGCCGTTTTTGAGATGGAAAGTTCGCTCGGTTTGAGACCGTGTTTTTTCAACTCTTGCGGAATCAGATATTGTTTTGCGATTTGGAATTTCTCCTGTGGCGTATACGAGCTTACCGAGATAAACTCCATACGGTCACGCAACGGTCCCGGAATCTGTCCTACATCATTTGCCGTAGCGATAAAAATCGCTTTGGAGAGATCGAGGTTGAAATTGAGATAATAATCTCTAAAATGGGTGTTTTGTTCCGGATCAAGGATCTCGAGCAATACCGCCGTCGGATCACCGCGATGCGATTTTGCCACCTTGTCGATCTCATCGAGGACGATAACCGGGTTCATCTTTTTCGCTTCGATCACCCCTTGCACGATACGTCCCGGCATTGCACCGATATAGGTACGGCGATGCCCGCGCAGTTCATTCACATCTTCGAGTCCACCCAATGCGATCCGTACTAACGGACGTTTTAGTGCCGTTGCGATCGAGTTTGCAAGCGACGTTTTACCGACACCCGGAGGGCCCGCGAAACAAAGAATCGCTCCGCGCCCTTCTTTATCAGCAATACCGCGCAATTCAAGCAGTTCTTTGACCGAGAAATACTCCAAAATACGCTCTTTCGGTTTTTTGAGGGAAAAGTGGTCTTTGTTGAGCTGATTTTCGACATCATGGATGTTAAGAGCTTTTTTTGCCTCTTCACCGTACGGAATCTCCAGTACCCATTCGAGATAGGTCTGAATCATCCCCGCATCGGCACTGTCGGGATGCATCCGCGCAAAGCGTTCCAACTGCTTGTTGATCTCTTTGTAGGCATCGGGATGCATTTTCTCTTTTTTGGCTTCGAGTTTTTTACGGAATTCCTCGATCTCTTCATCGCGATGCGTATCGGTTCCGAGCTCTTTTTGGATCTGTTTGAGCTGCTCTTTGAGGAAATATTCTTTATTCACTTTTTCGATACGGGTATGAACTTTTGAGCGGATCTCTTTTTGGAGTTTGTTGGCTTCTGTCTCTTCGATCAATTCATCGATCAACATCAAAAAGCGCTTCTCAGGATCACGCTCAATAAAGAGCTTGTAAGCATTCTCTTTTTTGATTTTAATAGAGCTGCAGATGAGATCAACGATTCGGTTATACTCGTGATTCTCTTCGATCGTACGGAGTAAATCAGGAGGGAAGTAGCTGCTTACCTGTGAAAGGGCACGCACTTTTTCCCGTAATACTTCCAAAATTGCATCCATCTTCAGTTCATTCACTGCATGTGACGCAATCAGATCAACATGAGCACGTAACGGGTTGTCATGCACCATTTCGATTACATGCCCACGTGCGAGTCCCTGAAAAAGTACTTTAATCCGTCCGTCGGGAAGAACCACTTTACGCATGATCGAACCGATGACTCCGGCATCGTAAATCGAGCCGCCCTCACGTTCGCCTTCATGTTCCGGCTTTACAGGGCATACAATAACGAGCGAATTGTTTTCAATCGCTTCGGCTGCCGCTGCAATATTTTTTTCATCGTTCAAAAAGAGCGGTGAAATCATAAACGGGTATAAAAAAAGTTCATCTTCCGCAATAACCGGCAGATTTGTCGGAAAAGAGCTGTAGTTACTAAGTTGCATTGAAAAAAATTCCTTAAATCTTATTTACTTTCGTTGTCATCCATTGAGATAACACTACGTGTTTTCGGGATCATAAAATCATACCAGCTGCTGCTGCCGTCTCCTTCGAACATTTCACGGTACCATGAAATATTCGCATTGACCACTTCATCCGGTTTAATCCATGTGACCGGAGCCATAGAACGATAGTAGGCTGCACCTTTCGGTTTATCCAAACGTTCGTACAATTGGGCGATCTGTTCATCGAGCACCCCACGAGCGAGTTGCAATTGTGTTTCCATCGTATTGACTTGAGCGATATAAATCGAATAGGGATAATTCATTTTGAAAGCATCAACCCCTTTTAGCGTCTCATCAATCAATCCTTGATCCCGTCCCGGGTTCGGAAGCGCCAAAAATTTTGCTTTGACTTTCAAAAATTCGGCAAACTCACGACCTTCCGGTGTTGCGTATCGTCGGATATACTCATCCAAAAAGTGCTCGGCCAACAAATACTCATCATGCGCCATATGTGCCTGTGCCATAATCATAGTCGCTTCTGCCAAAAATGGAGACCCTATATGTTCACTTTGCAAAGAACTGAAATAGCTGTCCGCTTTTTCCAAATTCCCGTTGGAAACCGAAGTAACCATTTTTTCATACCAATATTCTGCCGGTTTGTTATATTCTTCCACTTCTTTGCTGCCGCATCCGGTCATTAGGATAAGAAGTGCCATCGCGACTAACCACGTTTTAATCATTGTTAAACCTACATTTTTTAATTATGAAGCTATTTTACCGTAAAGTAATTAAACACCTCTGCCATAAGTTGAAACTTTTTACTTTCATGTGTTAAAATCAGACCATTATGATACAAGAAGGTAGTTATGCAGTTTGATTTAAAGCTTCCGTTACTCGGTTTCGAATCGGTTTCCAAAATGGAACTCCAAAAAATAGATGAAATATTTTTACGTCTTGAGAGTATTGGAGACGGGCCGTCCTTTACCCTGATCAACCCTTTTGCTCTGCGTGAATACTCTTTTGATATCCCCTCATCCCTTCAGGCATTAATGGGGATTACACCCGAGAGCAATTTACTCATTTATAACATCATGATTTTGCAAACACCGATTGAAAAATCAACCATCAATTTTGTCGCTCCGCTCATTTTTAATACAGACAATCAAACTATGGCTCAAATCATCATCGATAACCGCGCCGATTTCGGAATTGCAGACCCGATTAAAAACTATCTCAAAGGCTCAGACGATGTCTAAATCCATCACCTTTGTCGGTAACGGTAAAATGGCTCTTGCTCTTGCCAAAGGGCTATGTGAAACCAATACGATTGAGGTGATCGGTCGCAGTATGAGCGCTATGGAGCAGTTTGAACGAGAGCTCAGAGTGCCGGTCAAGAAGACCTTGTATGCCAATGCAGACATTACAAATAAAACGGTTATTTTATGCGTCAAACCTGCCAATCTCAGTGAAATCGCTCCACTTCTCAAAGGAAGCGCACAAACACTCTATTCGGTGTTAGCCGGAACCCCTCTTTCAGCTCTTAAAAGCGTCCATGCACACCATTATTGCCGGGCCATGCCCAATCTGGCTGCGGAAGCCGGCGCTTCAATGACATCTTTGGTCGGAGACAATGAAATTTCTACCAATGCTATCGCTTTGTTTAATACCATCGGTGCCACATTGTGGCTTAACAGTGAAAAAGAACTTGACATTGCTACTGCCCTCGCCGGAAGCGGCCCTGCCTATTTGGCTTTAATCGCCGAAGCACTCTGTGACGGAGCGGTGCGAGAAGGGTTGAAGCGCGATGATGCAATGGTGCTGATGCGAGGACTGTTTGAAGGGTTCGGCAAACTAATCCAAACCGTTCACCCCGCCATTTTAAAAGATAACGTTATGAGCCCGGGTGGAACAACGGCCGCAGGTTACGGTGCACTGGAAAAAGGGAATGTTCGCAATGGGTGTATGGAAGCGATCCGCGCAGCGCATGAGCGTGCTAAAGGGATGAAGTAAGAATACTATTTCTTACTTTCTTTGCTATTATGAACCCGCATGGTAAAACTTGAACGTATTTTATCTCCGTCCCGTTCAAAATGAATCGGGAAATTCACTCCGATAATCCACTTGCTTTTATTGATATTTTCTAAAAACGTATAAAAACTTTGCGGCGACGTGATTTTGGACGTTGCATTGACTTCATACACTTTAAATGTACCGTTGCTGTCAAAGGTTGTCACTTCGGTCAAATAGAGATCCGAAAACTCTTTTTTATACAACCGCTCAAACTGATCCGGATTAAAATGGGTATTAAATGCTGTAATGGTTTTAGCGTTTTGTGTTTCTATCTCTTTGAGTCGACTTTCGATATTATCATATTTATTTTGGGCCAGTTCGAGTTGCTGAAACTCTTTTTTACTCTCCAAACGAAGCGATCGGTATTCTTTTCCCTTCGGTATTAACAGTAAGAAAGAGAAGCCCACAACAGCGCATAAAAGGATGAATGAGAGGATCACCATATAAAGGGTTTGGCGATTCATTGTATCTCCTCAGCGGTATCTTCATCCAGATAATTCGAAGATACAAAACGATACCATCCGTTTTCAACCGGATAAAAGCTTGTGTAGGTTCGATGGAAGATGGATCTCAGCGGTGCATGTAACATGTATTCATAAGTATCTTTGTTCGGTGTCATCCCATATAAAATAAGCGATGATGCATCCAATTCCGCTTTATCCAAGGTGATATCGTCCGGAACCAAATCAAAAAGATTTCGGATACTCTCTTTCATAACCGTATTATCCGTAGTTATCTGATCGGCAGTTTTAACTTCTGCTTCAATCGTTGCGATCCGTTCTTCCATCTCATTGATTGCTTTGTTCAATGCCGATTTTTTTTGAGAGACGCTCTCTCTTTCATACACGAAAGCATACGTTGTATATTGCAAGAAAAGATAAGTTCCCACCAACATCATGATCGTAACAACGAAAAAGAAAAGGACAAGCCGCAATTCTCCGCTAATGAGTCGTTTAGGGCGAGGAGATATAAAACTGTGTTTCACAGCCCCTCCTCTTCATCTATAGCAAGGGATATCACCGTATCAAGAGTATCAATACGCCGAATAAGAACGTTTAAAAAGAGCTCTTCTTCCAAATATCGTTTCAGCTCCGTACCGCTCCCATATGCGTCGGCAATGTAAACTGTTTCAACAAATCTATTCTTGCAATATTCTCCCGCATAAAAATCTGAAAGTGTTTTTTCGATCAATTCAAAACGGGCATAGTCATCGTTAAAACGGTCCAATTCCCCTTTAACTTCATCGGCATGAGGAACAGAAGCATGTTTTTCAATCGAAGTTGGAGCATCATCGCTGAATTCTACAATCTCTTCGAGCGCATCCAAATCTTCAATATCGCTCAAATCATCCAATTCATCGATGATGTCAAGATCATCCAAACTTTCAATGTCATCGAGGCTGATCCCTTTTTCGTCTTTTTCCTCTTCGTCAACACCGAGCGAAAAACCTGCCGGACTTCCCTCTTCGACAATCGTAGAAACACTGTTTTGATGCATCGGATAGTGATGTGCAAACTCAAGTTTTCCTTCTTCGAAAAATGCAATACTAAACGAATCTTTCAGTGCAAACGCATACAGGGCCAATCCCCCTGTAAGTTTATCTGCGAAAAAACGTTCAATGATTGAAAAAGGTGAAAAAAGAAAATCAAGTCCTACCGGAGCATACTGTTTTAACAGCTCTTCCAACTTTCGCTCTGATGTATAGAGAGTCCATTTCTCATTACGGCAAAGAGTTGTAGTTCCGTTTAGGAGATTATCTTCCCCTTGTGAAAAACATTTCGGAAATGCCCCTTGATGAGGGGATGGATTTAACAATGCCACATAGTGTAACGGAGATTCTTCAATCTGTTTATGGACAAAAGAGAGGGCATCATTTAGAGCAGACTCCCCTTCATAGCGCTTACTCTGTTTGTTGATAAGTTTTTTTTGTTTTTGGGTAACGACACGTATGTCATACGCATTGCCGTCATAAACAATAGCGATGAAAATTTTCTGATACAGCCAGCTGATCACTGAGAATCCTCAGGAGAATGGCATAGTGGATGCGATTTGAGATAATGATCCATCTTTAGCGCGTTTCCCAATTTGGTATAAATCTGTGTCGTAGCCATACTTGCATGACCCAATAATTCGCTAACATCGGCAATACGCGCCCCATTGTTTAACAGCTCAGTAGCATACGAATGACGCAATTGATGAGGGGTCACTTTCAGTCCAACCTTTGCGAATGCCTTGGTAATCATATATCTTAGACTATTTTCGCTTAATTTTTCACCTTTAGCCTCAAAAACGTACGCTTTAGAGGGGGATATGCGTTGATATGTCTGTACCATTGTCGTGATATTACCCAACATCGGAACATCCCTTTCTTTATCCCCTTTTCCCCGAACTCGGCACCATTCGTGTGATATATCATCTACTCTCAAGTTGGTAAGTTCAGAGATTCGAAGCCCCATGGTATACAGCATTGTAATTGCCAATTGAGCCATTGGGTCGGCACACTGCAATGCATGAATGATGTGGTCATGTGATACCGGCTTAGGGAGAGTTTTCGGGGTTTTGACGCTCTCGTCCCCACGTAATTCAACCGTTTTTTTCTGAGAGCGGAGATATTTGACAAAGCTGCGGATCGCACTGAGTTTTGCAGCGATTGTTTTGGATTTTAAAGGAGCGATACGAAGCCGAAGCGGCATCAAATTGATCATGAGAATATCCGCTTCATCGTGTATCTCTGCATACAGGAGCATCTCGTCAATTGCATCATGATAGCTTCGAATCGTGAGAGACGAATATCCCCGTATACCGTCAAGATATTTTAAAAATGCTTCTTTTGCACGATGCAGTTCGTTTTCAGAGGGCATGTTCCATCAATTTCTCTTTGATAATCGACTTTGCCGCTTCCATCTCCAACCCTTCAAGATCGATCGGCTCAGAAGCAAAAAAATCGAGCGTTCCAAACGGCTTAGGTACTGTAAAACGGTCCCAACTCGGTAATTGCCAATAACGAGACGGTACACAGCTGTAAACGATCACTTTAGCTTTGCGTTTTTGCGCCATGATCACCACTCCGTCACTCATCACATGACGAGGCCCTTTTGGACCGTCCGGAGTGATCCCGATATCGTATCCCTCACTTAGGGATTTAAGCCCTTGGATAAGTACTTTAGCTCCGCCGCGCGTTGTTGAGCCGTGAATCGTTCCGAGCTTAAAATAGCGCATGATCCGTGCGATTATTTGTCCGTCAAAATGATCCGAGATAAGAACGTTTGCTTTAGGAGATTCACGAAACTGATAATAGAGATACGGTTGAAGCAGAAGATCCCCATGCCAAAAGGCAAAAATCACCGGCTCAGAGGGGATGATTGAAGGGAGATGAAACTGTTTTTTGTTTGTAAGATAAATAAAACGGATCAGTAGCGTTCCAATCGGCGGAATCAACCATAACGCCAAAGAGCGCAGAAAACGTTTACGCAATGATTTCTCCGTACTGTACAGACCTCGAAACTCCCGTAATTTTCACTCGGGCTATTTTGCCTAACCACTCTTCAGAGCCTTTGACTTTCACCATGATGTTGTTATCACTTCGTCCGGCTATATATCCGTCGTTTCGCAGCTCTTCAAAATAGACCTCAATCTCTTTATCCATCAATCCTGCCGTAATGGAATCAAGAATCGTGTCCTGGAAAGCCTGAAGCGTAGTCAAACGCTCTGAACCCAGTTCCGAATCAATCGTGTTCGTAAATCCTTCCGCTTCTGTCATAGGACGCGGAGAGTATTTAAAACTAAAAATCTGCTCAAATCGCACTTGCCGCATTACGTCGAGTGTATCTTCGAAATCTGCATCACTTTCACCCGGAAAGGCAACGATAATATCGGTACTGATATTCACATCCGGAACCAGCTCACGTAATTTTTTTGCACGATTTAAAAACCACTCTTTGGTATATCCGCGTTTCATCGCTTTAAGAATATCATTCGATCCGCTCTGAAGCGGCATATGCATCGATTTGCAGATTTTCGGATTGCGTGCAAACTCTTCGATAAACTCATCGTCCATGTGCAAAGGGTGAGGTGAGGTAAATCGAATACGCTCTACCCCTTCAACGGCACTCACACGACGAAGCAATTCAGTAAAGTTCATTTTTTCGTTATCCCCCGAAAAACGTCGTCCGTAGTTGTTGACATTTTGACCGAGCAAGAAGATCTCTTTTGCTCCGCCAGCAACCGCTTTACGCGCTTCAGCAACAATCAAATCCGCAGGGATAGAAATTTCATCACCGCGTGTTTTTGGGACAATACAAAATGTGCACTGTTTATCGCAACCAATCGAGATATTGATATAGGCTTTATACGGGCTGCTTCGGAAGTCTTTAAACGCAAACTGCGATTCATCGAAGTCGATTTCGACTTCAACCGCTTTATCCCGATGCAATACATCCGCAATCTTTGAAACATTTCGGGCACCGAGAACAAAATTAACATACGGAGCCCGTTTGATAATCTCTTTCCCTAAATGCGATGCCGTACATCCGCATACTCCGATTTTAGCATCGGCTTTTTTGAGTTTGTTAAAAACACCCAACTCAGAAAAAAGCTTATGAACCGGCTTTTCACGTACTGAACAAGTATTGATGAGAATTAAATCGGCTAAAGCGGCGTCATCGGTGAGTTCATACCCTTCATGAGCATTCAACTCAGCGATCATATGCTCGGAATCGCGCACATTCATTGCGCATCCAAGCGTCTCAATAAAAAGTTTTTTGGCCATTATAAAATGTGGACCTCGTACATGTATTCATTCGCGGAAAGTCCGTATTTGACTTCACGCATGTAAAAACTTTTCCCTTCGCTTTCGAAATGATCTTGAAGAGCAAGAAGATCTTTATGTGAGTTTTCACGATCAAAATAGAGGATCGATGAATTGCTTTTTTCGACCATTTCAGTGATTTTTTTGAGGTCGATTTTTTTTGGTTTGGCGTCGTGTTCGCTGCGTGCGATTTTAAGTTCCATGGTATTTCCCTTGATAGAGTTCTTGATATTAGGGGGATTATAGCGGTGATATGATAAATATCCTATTAAGAGAAATTTATGTATAATACATATCCTTCATAAAAAAAGCTTTCCCAACCAACACAATTTTTTATGAGTTACCACCTAAAAGAGGATAGTCCTATGGAAAATATTTTAGACATTATTGATTCAATTGCCAATGAAAAAGGGCTTAGCCGCGAAAACGTCCAAGAGGCTATCAAAACTTCCTTTATCCAAACCGCTAAACGAATTATCAATCCGACATTCGCTTTTGAAGCCGATATCGATGACCGAACCAAACAGGTAAAACTGCGTCAAATCATCACGGTTGTTGCCGATGATGCCCCTGAGATCGAGGGAGAAAACGTCGGTGCTTATATGAGCATTACTGCGGCGTTAGAGATTGACGACGAAGCCGAAATCGGCGATCAGCTCCAAATGGAGCACGACATCGAGAGTTACGGACGAAGCGCATTCGCAACATTGCACCGTGAGATCGAATTTCATATCCAACGTCTCGTGGAAAATGAACTCTATGACAAATACAAAAGCAAAATCAACCAAATCGTCTCCGGGCGTGTCACCCGTGTAGACGGAGATCAAAACACCACAATCGAAATCGATGAGATCCGTGCCGTATTACCGATGAAAAGCCGTATCAAAGGGGAAAAATTTAAAGTCGGAGATGTCGTCAGTGCACTCGTTCGCCGTGTTCATGTCGATAAAAGCAGCGGTATTTCGATGGAACTTTCCCGTACCGCTCCTAAATTCCTCGAAGAGCTTTTGGCCCTTGAAGTCCCTGAGATCAAAGACGGCATCGTCGTTATCGAAAAATGTGCCCGTATCCCGGGAGAGCGTGCCAAAATCGCCCTCTATACTAACCGCCCGCAAATCGATCCGATCGGTGCGACTGTCGGTGTACGCGGTGTCCGTATCAATGCGGTAAGCGAAGAACTATGCGGAGAAAACATCGACTGTGTCGAATACAGTTCTTCACCGGAACTTTTCATTTCCCGCGCTATGAGCCCGGCAATCATCAGTGCCGTTGTCGTAGAAGAGTCTGAAAACGGTGACAAAAAGGCCATCGTTACCCTACCGAGTGATCAAAAGTCTAAAGCAATCGGAAAAAGCGGTATCAATATCCGTCTTGCATCAATGCTGACCGGCTATGCCATCGAGCTTAATGAAGTGGGTGGAACGACACAAATGGGTGAAAAAGCTCAAGAAGAGAAGAAAGAAGGGCTTAGCTCGCTCGAAGCGCTTTTCGGGAACTGATTTCGTCATTCCCGCGAAGGCGGGAATCCAGCTGTCTTTAGGGATGGATCCCCGGGTCAAGCCCTAGGATGACGATACCCGTCATTCCCGCGAAGGCGGGAATCCAGCTTTAAAGTATCCCTTCATACAAATCTTTCCATTCGGGATTAAACTCTTCAATAATTCTCAATTTCCAATTACGGTTCCATTTTTTAATTGCTTTTTCTCTGCTAATAGCCGATTCCATTGTTTCGTGTAATTCATACCATACCAGCATAGCAACATCATATTTATCACTAAAGCCTTCTAATAGATGATTTTTATGTTCATAAATACGTTTAGAGAGATTGGAAGTGACACCAATATAGAGTGTTCCATTAGGCTGAGACGCTAGAATGTATACAGCAGGCTGTTTCATTTAATACCTTTAGCTGGATTCCCGCCTTCGCGGGAATGACGAATATTATCGTCTCACAAACGGATTTAACTTCAATAGAACCGCATCTGCAATCTGATTCCCTATCAACGTCAAAAACGCACTCATCATCAAAATCCCCATAATCACCGGATAATCCCGACTCATTGCAGAGAGATAAAAGAGCTGACCCATCCCCTCTATCCCAAAAATCGATTCCAATATCACTGATCCGCCTATCAATCCCGGCAATGAAAGACCCAACATTGTCACGATTGGAGGCAGTAGATTCGGCAAAATATAATAACGGATAATCTTACGCTCATCAATACCGCGAGCACGTGCGAAATAGATGTAGTCGCTTTTGAGGATTTCAATCACGAGTGAACGAATATATAGGGCTAAACTTCCGATCCCTACAAAGATCATAACGGCTATAGGAAGCGTCAAATGCCATGCCATATCGAGATAATACCCGATCCCTTCCGGAGGCTCGAGAGAGTGCATCCCTGCGATCGGAAACCACCCTAGCGTAACACTGAGCACCATCATCGCAACCAATGCCAAATAGTAGGATGGCATTGCGAAACTAAGCAGTGATATCTGATTTAAAACTTTATCGGTTTTTTGCCCATAACTCATTGCTCCCTTAATCCCCATCCACAATGAAATGACAAACGTCACGACCAAAGCAACGGCATTCATCCAGAGTGTTACCGGGAGACGATCCGCAACTACATCGCTGACCTGTGCTCCGCTGACAAACGAAATACCAAAGTTGAGGGTTAAAAGATTAACTATCCAATCCATATACTGTTGAAGAAGCGGTTTATCGAGACCGTAAATAGCGCGCAGCTGGGCGATTGATTCGGGAGTCATATTGGGATTGAGTTCTCCTCCCATAAAACTGTTCGGCGCCAGATGAATCGCACCAAAAGAGATCAGGGAAATCAAAAAGAGCATAAGAAACGTATATAAAAAGGACCGGATAAAATATTTCATAGAGTGATTATAACGAAAGAGGAGAAAAAAAGTAACAAAGAGGATTCACCCCACGAGGGGTGAAAAGCGAAACATATCTCTTAGAAGTTAAGAGTTAGGTAAGCTTGAAGAGTATTGTAGCTGTTAGCATCATTAGCTTTTGTATTGATATACGCTAATGTTGTATCCAATGGTCCGAATGATTTAGAAGCTGTAACAGCCACTTCACTCAAATCACCAGATTTATTTGCCCAATCAGTGTTTACATTTGTATAGTATGCACCCAATTTAGCGATATCTTTTACATTATATTCAGCTGTTAGGTTCCATGCTGTTGCATCTGAAGCACCAACAAATCCATATGACCAGTACGACTCAGTATACAATTTAGATTGTGCATCAGTTGTTGCAACGTTAGCAACATTTAATCCACCATTTTTATTTCTGTCAGAATATGCTGCAGAAACATTTAAATTTTCTACACCAGTATATGCGAGTTTAACTGCAACCGCTTTGCTGTCATCACTACCAGCAACTACAATTCCTGTTCCTTTTGGTGACATATCAGCATATTGTACGCCAACTTTTACACCTTTGATTAATTGGCAATCCCAATCAGCTTGTAACCAGTAAGCATCGGCAACGTCTACTACGTTATAGTACCATGCTTGTGCAACAAGTGGTTTGAAAGAGTTGTTAACGATAGCTGCTGCATAAGCGCCATCCAGTACAAATGTATTAAAAGTTCCACCTTGATTCACAACACCAAAATCAGCACCGACTACAGCAGCTCCAGCTAATTCTGTATGAATTCCACCATTACCTTTTCCTACCCATGCACCGACCAAAGTGGTATCCGGGATATCTTGGTTGATAAGAACCGCAGCTTCAAAAGTGTTTGGAACAATTGACCATGTTTCAGTAAATGCTAACGGAGTGTCAAGTGACATACGACCTAATTTTGCTGTTGTTTTTCCAAGAGTAGCAGCTGTCCAAAGTTCACCGATCCATCCAGCATCATTAACTTGTGCTCCACCAGAAATTGCATTTTTCGCAAACGCTGTATTTGAGTTTTGTCCAATACCATGTGCACCTGTCCATGTATTGCTTACAAGGTTGTTTTCAAGACCAAGAGTACTAACTCCATACATAGTAGCACCAAAAGAGATCCCTTTAGCCAAATCTCCTGTAACACTAACACGAAGTGCAGTATCTGCATAGCTTCCTTCGCCATTAGTAAGAGCTTTTACAGCATCGCCTTTGCTAAAAAGACTAGCATCACCCATATCATTAGTACCGTAGAAAAGTTTAGCGTCACCACTTACTTTTACATTGTCGATTGCGAACGCACTTGCTCCGAGCAATACTGCTGCTGCAAGACTCATTTTAACTAACTTCATTGATTCTCCTTAAGTTAAAGCTTGACCTTATGTTTTTGTTTCGTCGGGGTTAATTGTAACGCCGCTATTCTTAAACATAGCTGTAAAAAAATAATTTTGTTTTCCGTTGGTTTACTTTATGCAAATGCCCGTGTTAGGGAATGTGACAATTTTGTAATGGCTGCGTTTGCACTTCACTAAATAGCCTTTTGAGACGATTATGGTATAGTATGGAGATTAGTATTAATTTATCAAACAGTATAAAGGAACCGACCGTGAAATCTTCTCACTTGATTACTATATCCCTATCCACATTATTGCTAAGCGCTTGCTCCAACCATGTAGATGTATCTCCCTCGCAAAACAGCTCATTGAATGCTGTTACTCCCAACACTGCGGCAGAAGCCAAGGGTGGAATGATGCAAAAATCCCTCGATAGCTGGCTCAAAGAAGAGTGGTCACCAGCAACCAGTACCAAAACCACTACTGCACCGGATGGAACAGTAACTACAACCAAAATCGAATCTGATAAAGTAGTAACGACCAAAACGGCACCAAACGGCACGGTTGTGACCACAACCGCTCCTGTCATTCAGGAGCCGGAAGATACTACTCCGTTTACACTGCAAAAGTATGTGGATAAATGGAAAGCCTATCAAGAAAATCAAGCGAAGATGAAAGAGGGGCAGCCGAAAGAGCCTTCGGAGATCGATAAAGTGAACAGTTTGCCCGTTATCGGCAAGTAACGTTTCGTAACGTTTAATACTTTTCTTTTTCATAAGAAAAGTATCCAAAAGAAAATCACCCCCTCAATAGAACGCTTCCAACCGCTTTGGCACTACTGCCAGCGGTTAGACTCTAGGTAAATTGCGGGGCACTATTATCTTATTTCATTCCATCCCAGACAAAAACACTTTTACCATCACTGTTTTTCTCTACCGCTGCCATACCCATGATGTTATAGCCCGCATCAACGTAATGCACTTCACCGCTTACACCGCTGGAGAGATCGCTAAGCAAGTACATGGCTGAGTTTCCAACCTCTTCGATCGTAACGTTTTTACGTAGCGGAGCATTGGCTTCGTTCCAGTTCAGGATTTGTTTGAAATCGCCGATTCCGCTGGCAGCAAGGGTACGGATCGGTCCGGCACTGATCGCGTTAACACGCTGTCCTTTGGATGCACCCAATTCTACTGCCATATAGCGAACCGTAGATTCGAGTGCCGCTTTTGCAACACCCATTACATTATAGTTCGGGATGTATTTCGGTCCGCCGAGGTAACTCAGAGTAATAATAGAAGCGCCCGGTGCCAAAACACTTTCAAGACGATTGGTCAAATCGATCAACGAATAAACAGAAACATCCATTGCAATTTGGAAGGCGCTCTTAGAAGTTTTCATGAATCCTTCCGTAAGTGCTTCTTTGGGAGCAAATGCAACTGAGTGAACCAAAAAATCGATTTGGCCGAAGTCTGCCGCTACTTTAGCTGCAATAGCTTCCATATCCGACTCATCGGATACGTCCAATTTATAAACAGGGCTATTATTAAAACTAGCTGCGATGGGCTCTACACGCTTTTGCAACGCTTCGTTTAGGTAGGTGAACGCCATTTGCGCCCCTTGTGCATGAAGCGCCTGTGCAATTCCGTATGCGATCGATTTATCATTGGCCAATCCTACGATCAGTCCTTTTTTCCCTTGCATTAACATCTTTCTTTATTCTCCTTTTTCCATGTTTAATTCTGAAGCCTGAGCGACCATGTCGCAAAAATCATGCGCACTGAGTGCCGCCGATCCGACGAGGACACCATCCACGTTTTCAAGAGCCATAATATCACCCGCATTATCCACTTTGACACTTCCGCCGTATAAAAGAGGTGCAGCAGTTTTTTCCCGCAATGCACCGTGAACCTGCTCAATATCTTGCGAAGATGGAGTGAGTCCCGTACCTATTGCCCATACCGGCTCATACGCCACTATCAGATCAGGATAGGTTAGATCAATCCCCTCGAACTGAGCTTCGATATAGGTCATTAAAGATGATATGCCCTCTTCACGAACCGATAGAGGCTCGCCTACACAATATACGATTACAAATCCCTGCTCTGCAAAGAAGCGAAATTTTGCCGCTATCTGTTCTTGCGTCTCACCCAGAATATGTCGGCGTTCAGAATGGCCGATAAGAATTGTTTTAATCTCAAACTCTTCAAGCTGTTCCAAGGTGATTTCACCTGTAAAAGCCCCATTTTGAGCCGGATACGCATTTTGAACACCGATCAATACATTACGAGGAAGGTGTTCCAGTGCCGTGAACGGAGGGAAAACAATGATCGTATCATCAATATTGTTTGCACTGACAAACGATTCTACCACGGCCATATAAGCTCGAGTATCTTGGCGCGTTTTATTCGCTTTGAAATTTGCACAAAGTATCATTTAATTTCCTCTCTTTGTTCGGAATAACGCCAACGGAGCAAAGCCCCGCTCGGCTACGCTAACGCTAAGTTTTCTTTGGCAGAAAGCCCGCGCACAGCAAACCGTGCTTTTAAATTTTTTATTTCATCAAAGGTTTTACGCCCGGAAGGATTTTCCCTTCTAACAATTCCAACGACGCACCGCCTCCCGTTGAGATAAATGTCATCTCCTCATCAAGCCCGATACGCTGAACCAAATCAGCTGTATCTCCGCCCCCGACAACAGTTGTTGCATACGAATCAGCAACAAAGTGGGCAATTTTATTGGACCCGCGAGCAAAACGTTCCATCTCATAAACTCCCATCGGGCCATTCCACAAAATCGTTTGCACATCACCGAGAACCTGACGATACAATCGTACCGTTGCAGGTCCGATATCCAATCCCATCCATCCGGTGGGGATCTCTTGAACACTGCATAAACGGCTCATTGCATCCGGAGCGAATTTCTCTGCCGCGACTACATCAAAGGGGAGATAAAACTTGACTCCAAGACGTTTCGCTTCATTCATAATGTTCGTTGCTTCATCTAATAAATCATCTTCGACCAAGGAATTCCCTACATCGTATCCAAGTGCTTTGAGAAATGTAAATGCCATTCCTCCACCGATCAACACTTTATCAACTTTTGGCAATAGATTAATTAACGCTTCAAGTTTTCCGGAAACTTTACTCCCCCCTACGATTGCAGCAAACGGCCGGACGGGACGTTCTAGGAGAATATCAAAGAACTGAATCTCTTTTTGAAGTAAAAAGCCTGCTGCTTTATGTGCTTTGTCAAAATGCTCGGTAATCCCTGCTACCGAAGCATGCGCACGGTGGCTTACACCAAAAGCATCATTAATATAGACCTCAACCATGGATGCCAATGCACGGCTCAGTTCAGGATCATTTTTTGTTTCACCTTTTTCAAAGCGTAGATTTTCCAATAGCATTACTTCTCCGCATTGAAGCTCAGATGAGAGTTTCATTGCACTTTCTCCAACAACGTCAGCAGCCAGTTTTACTTCAATTTTAAGAAGTTGATGCAGTCTTCTAGCAACAGGGGCTAGAGAATATTTCTCATCCATTTCCCCTTTTGGACGTCCGAAATGTGACCCAAGAATGATCGCACATCCTTGATCCAAACAATAGCTGATGGTTGCAAGAGCCGAACGGATACGGCGATCATCGGTAATATTGCCGTAATCATCCGTAGGGACATTAAAGTCACATCGTATAAATACTTTTTTGCCGTGAATGTCGCACTCTTTGATACCGAGTAACTGCATTTTTTTCCTTCTTACTGTAAGATTAAAAATTAATTTTATTATATTTTATTGTTTATTAATAAACAATGCCATTTCGATAAGTCGATTGGAATATCCCCACTCGTTATCATACCACGCCATGATTTTGATTAAATTTCCGTCGATCACCTGTATCAGATCATCTGCTACTGTAGCACTGAAACTTGAACCTACAAAATCCTGCGAAACACGATACCGTTCATCTACCTCTAAAATTCCCTGCATCTGATGATGGGCATACGATTTGAAAAGGGCACTGACTTCTTCTTTGGTTGTCCGTTTTTTCACGACAACATTTAAATCTACCATAGAAACATCCGGAGTAGGAACACGGACACTTTGTCCGTGAAGTTTCCCTTCCAGATTTGGCAGAACAAGACTAAGTGCTTTTGCCGCACCCGTCGTCGTCGGAATCATATTGAGTGCTGCCGCACGAGAACGGCGTTTATCAGTGCCATGCGCCGAGTCGATAATCGCCTGCCCGTTTGTATACGCATGAATTGTGGTCATAAGCCCTTTTTCAATCTCATACGCTTCGTCGATAATTTTTGCAATCGGGCCCAAACAATTTGTCGTACACGAAGCATTAGAAATGATACTTTCGCCGGCATAAAGGTGCTCATTAACACCCAATACAAACGTCGGGATCGTATTGTCTTGCGTCGGAGCGGAGAGAATAACTTTTTTAACCCCTTTTTCCAAATGGTGACGCGTCAAAGCTTCCGTCAAAAACAGACCGCTGCATTCCAAAACAACATCAGCACCCAGAGCGCCAAAATCGAGATTTTCAGGGTTTTTTTCACACAATATTCGGACTTTATTTTGTCCGATTTGCAGATACTCTCCCTCTACCACTGCCACATCCGTTCCAAAGGATCCATGAACCGAATCGTTTTGGAGGAGATAAAGTATCATATCGATTGAAGCCATATCATTAATCGCTACGAGCTCAATATCTTCGCGTAAAGCGATGATACGAGTAACACAGCGACCGATACGACCGAAACCGTTAATAGCAATCTTCAATGCCATCACCTTTTTCCTAAAACTAAATAGGGGGGATTTTACCAAAAATCGGTTATAATTACGATTAAAAGAAGTTAAGGCTCATGAAGCTTGCTCTCTATGGCGGAAGTTTCGATCCGCCGCATGCCGGACACGTCCGTATCGTTAATGAAGCGTTGAAGATTCTGCCGATAAATCGGTTAGTCATCGTCCCTGCATCACGAAATCCATTTAAAGCAACAGTACGCGCAAACAGCACGGTACGTTATAAATGGCTGCAAACCATTTTTGCCGATTATCCGAATGTCGAAATCAGCGATTTTGAGATTAAACAAAACCGTAGCGTACCGACGATCGAAACGGTGAAACATTATGCGGCACTTTACGATGAAATCTACCTCATTATTGGGGCAGACAATCTCGAGAAGCTTCATGATTGGCACCGATTTGAGGAATTAAATCAGATGGTGCACTGGGTTATAGCCTCACGGGGTAATATCCCTATCCCGAAACATATGATTTCCCTCAACGTCAATGAGGAGATCAGTTCAACCGATTTTCGCTCATCCTTCAATTCTTTGGGGCTTGAATCGGCAATCGAAAATGACATAATCACTTACTATAAGGAACTCAATGAATCCGAGAATTGAAAAAATAAGCGCCATCCTCGACCAAAACAAAGCCGAGGCAATCGAAGTTTTTGACCTCCAAGGAGGCGACTATTTCGCCGACTACGTTATCCTTGCGTCTTCATTAGGAGAACGCCATACCCTTGCCCTGCTCGACCATCTTAAAAAAGGTCTCAAACCTGAAGAACAATTTTTATACGTTGATGAAAGCGGAGACTGGGTTGCTATCGATTTAGGCGATATTCTGATCCATATCCTAACCCCTCAATACCGAGTCAAATACGATTTGGAAAGCTTTTTGGGTGAGATTACGGCACGAAAGAATAAATAAAACGTGTTTTTTCTAAAAAAGGCATTTTCCTCTTTTCTTTTGCCTTTTCCCATTTTTCTTATACTTTTAGGGCTAAGTTTATTTTTTTGGAAAAAAGGTTCAATCCGAAAAGCAAAGTCTTTTTTCTTTGTGTCACTTTTATGGATTAGTCTTCTTTCTTATACCCCTTTTTCATCCCTTCTATTATTCCCCCTTGAACGTACTTATCCAAAAATTGATTCATCTCATATTTCGATACGCTATATTCATGTACTCGGATCAGGGCACATTACGAACCCTACAATTCCGCTTGAATCAGAAATAGAACCCCCTTCCTTGATCCGCGACATAGAAGGAATTACTCTGTATAAACAAAATCCTGGAATTAAGCTTATTTTTAGTGGATATGCTAAAAACGATCCTGTTTCTAATGCCCGAAAGAACGCACAATTAGCAATCGCGTTGGGAGTTAACCCTGCTGATATCATTCTACTGGAAACTCCAAAAGATACGTATGAAGAAGCTATTGCAGTAAAAAAAATCATTGGTATCACTCCTGTGATACTTGTTACTTCAGCTTCACATATGCCGCGTGCCAATGCCCTATTTCATAAAGCAGGCATCAATACGATCCCTGCACCAACCGATTTTCTAGTAAAAAAAGAAGAGGATCTATTTCAGTTACCTTCGGCTGGAGGATTAATGCGTTCAGAAAGAGCTTTTCATGAATATTTAGGACTGGTATGGGGAAGATTATCGGGTATTTTATAAAAATGCTTATGATTGATAATTAAGAAGGGAAGAGTTATCTAAAGAAAGATGGTGCGCCCGAAGGAATTCGAATCCCTGACCGCCGGTACCGCAAACCGGTGCTCTATCCAGCTGAGCTACGGACGCATCTTTTAAAGAGAACGAAATTATAGCTTAAAAAGCTTAAAAAAG
>NZ_JAQTQR010000105.1 GCF_028712165.1 Sulfuricurvum sp.
AACCACTCTTCATCCAAAACGATATGAGCGGCTAAAAGATCACCTGCCCTGTCCGCTAAAAACTGTGCTCCCTGATAGGAGAGAGATTCATTCTGTGCCAAAATAGAATGCAGTTTTTCGACCTTTAACAGCTCCTCTTCAAGCGAGAGGGGAACCCGATGGGCTAAGAGTTCGGAACGTTCTGTAAGCAGCAGCCGAAGCAGCGATTCGGGAGTATCCGGATGGAGCGCAATGGTATCTAATACCCCGCTATACGATCGGTCGGTAGGATTCTTGATTTCACGCTCTATCGGAGCTAGCTGAGCAATCGCCTCGATCAGCTCAGTATTACCATAACGCTCGATCAAATGTGCCAAGCCGCTCATTGCATACTGGACATTGTGATTCCGATCCAAATCTTCGTAAAATCGTCCAATGATCGAGGCGGTTACGTCACGATTGGTGTCATTATCAAACAGACCCTCATTCTGCCAATCATAAAGCTTCAAAAGTTTGAAAAACAGCTCATCCGTAATATAGGGATTTTGGAGAAAATCGACAAGCCGTTCCTGATTCCGGGAAAGCTTGAGGCTCATCAGCAGCCGATTAGGTTCGATACTTTGGCATAGCCACTCCTCGAAATGGGAGAGTTCCACAATAGGAGTGTCCCCTATCTCGTAAAGTCGCGCCGATTCTGCCTGTTCGTAAGGGTTCATCATCCGACCCTCGATAATAAGAGCAACTTCATCATGGTAACTGCCGACTCGCTCGATTTTATGCAATTTTAAGAGGGTGTCAAATTCCTCAGTATTCAAAGCACGGGTTTTCCCCAACAGTAAAATCGATTTTCCGCTTAGCTCATTGTAGTTCATAACGCGCATTATAATCCATCAGCCTAAAAAAATTCAGCAACGCTATAATGTCACCAATAGTTTAAAAGGATTTTAACCATGGAAGAACTTTATGCAGGCATCGCCGCCTATGATGCACAAGACTTTACAAAAGCGTATGAAATTCTTTATCCGTTAGCCGCATACAAACGTGACCCTGAAGCACAGTTTCATATGGGAATGATCTACTTTTACGGCGAAGGGGTTGAAAAGGATATTGATAAGGCAATGGAATGGTGGAGAAAAGCGATGAAAAACGGTCATGTCGATGCCGCATACCGCCTCAGCGAAATCGCTACATCAACAAAAACGACGTTTTAACCTAAAACCTTCCCGATACTGTAGCGCATATCCTCATCGAGAGTATCCATATTATTAAGCATCCAGGTAAGATACCCTTTGTCCGCTTCGGCAATCTCGGTGAGGGTTTTGCCTTTGTACTTGCCAAATTTCAGCGGCCGGGTATAAAAAACCGGTGTTTGGGTTAATTCGACCATCTTATCAATCGGATTAACCCCCTCAAATCTCTCTTGCAATCGTTTACGAAGCTCGCTAAGAAACAGTTTTAACACCAGTACGTCACCTATGGCATCATGCGCTTTTACTTCGATTCCCAAAGCATCCGCTTCGGCTTGCTCAATTTTGTACAACCCAAGACGGTACCGAAAATACTGCAATCGGTGTGCTTCTTCATCATCAAATAGATGTCTCGCACATCGCAGCGTATCAATAAGACGCATTTGAGAGGTAAAATCTTCTTTTGCCAACATCCCTAAATCAAAAGGGGCATTATGAATGATAAGAATATTTTCGGGAGTATTGAGAGCACATAATGCCTGAAAAGCTGATGTTTCAGTACACGGCGGCTTCCCTTCAATCATATCGGGAGTTATACCGTGTACCTCCATCGCTCCGTATCCGATAGGAAGAGGAGCCGAACACAAATCGTTATGAACTTCGACCTTTTTACCGTCCAAAACCATAAAACCGAGCTGGATGATACGATCGGTATCTCCGGCTCCTGTCGTCTCAGTATCGAGTAAAACGTATTTCGCCATTAATACTGATCGTCTTCAGTATCAAGGTCAAACTCATCATAATCGTCTTCGTCTTCTTCATCCTCATCATCGTAGAGTAAATCATCATCTTCATCTCCCTCATCGTTCTCACGCATAGAGGTAAGCTCGGTATAAAGCTGTTCCGCTTCTTCTTCATCAACGTCACCGCTTTGGATCTCTTTGAGAAGCTCTTTATACTCATCACGTAATGCTTGCATATCTTCCAGTTGTGCCCGTTCTTGGGGAGTTGCATCTTTTTGCGATGCTATGGATTCGAAAATCTCATCAATATGATCCTCGACATCGGGAATCAACTCGTTTTGAATCAAATGTTTTAATTGTGCAATATAGGCCATGTTTAATCCTTATGATTTGGATATCTCATTATACTTCAAAAATTCCTCAAATTTTTCTTCACTGAGCGGTCTAGCATATATATATCCCTGTCCTTGCTGACATCCGCATTCTTTTAATGCATTCGCTTGGATCTCATCCTCTATCCCCTCTGCAATCGTCGTCAGTCCTAGTGCATGAGCCATTGCTATAATCGCTTTAACTATCGCGCTGTCTTGTTCGTCATCCGGAATCCCGCGGACAAACGACTGATCAATTTTCAGTTTATCGATCGAAAAACTTTTTAGATAACTCAAACTTGAATACCCCGTACCGAAATCATCGATTGCTACTTCAATCCCAAGCGCTTTTAATGCTATCAGCTTTTCTCCCAATTCCTTCGGATCACTCATCAAGACACTCTCTGTTATCTCCAACTCGACAAACTCCGGGGCCAAAGTACTTTCGGTAATTATACGATGAATCGTTTCGACAACATCGGGACGTTCGAATTGTTTTCCCGATACATTGACCGATATCCTCCCTTTAAACAACCCTTTTTCTATAAGACGTTTAACGGTGACACATGCTTGAGCCAATACTTGTTCACCGATGGGGATGATAAGACGATTGGATTCGGCCAAAGGGATAAACATATCGGGCCGCACAATCCCGATCGTTGGATGCTGCCACCGTACCAAGGCTTCCGCACCAACTACCCTGCCGCTTTTGAGATCGATCTGCGGCTGATAGTAAACGATAAATTCCTTTTCTTCAACCGCACGGTGAAGCTCCCGCTCCATCAGTACCCGTTCAAATAACTGAACACTCATCTCCTGAGTATAAAAATAATAACTGTTTTGGCCACTCTCTTTAGCGCGACGCAATGCAATATCGGCGTTCTTTAAGAGGGTTTCACCATCCTCCGCATCATCAGGATAAATGGTAACTCCGATGCTTGCCGTCAATTTTAAATCGCCGGATGGGGTATCTATCGGCTCTTTAAAAAGATGCATAATCTGATTCAGAGTCCGTTCACATTCGCTGATATCCTGAATGTCTTCCAATATAATGACAAACTCATCGCCCCCTACACGAGCAATCGTATCTTCCTGACGAATCAGCGTTCTCATCACTGAAGAGATTCGTTTAATGACCAAATCTCCTACATTGTACCCATAGGATTCATTAATATCTTTAAAGTTATCGATATCCACATATAACACTGCGAGCTTCGTCTTTTCCCGTTTCGCCCTCTGCATAGAGTGCTCTAAGCGTGCTCCCAAAAGCAATCGGTTCGGCAGATTGGTCAGCACATCGTAATGTGTCATCCGTTCAATTTCCCTCTCCGACTCTCGGATTTTGGTGATATCTTCACCTGAAGAAAACGTCCCTATTATCTCGCCGTTGCGATCTTTCAATAATGCATTATGCCATGCAATGACCCGCGTATTTCCCTCTTTGGTATATACCTTGTTTTCGTAATATTCTACTACCTCACGTCTGCCGGAGACAACATCAGTAAATAACGTTTTCGTCATCTCTCTATCTTCGCTGGATGTAAAAACTTCGAACCAATCTTTCCCGATTGCCTCTTCCTGGCTGATTCCTAAGAGTTGACACCCTTTGGGATTGATCAGATCGACTTTTCCCTCTTTGTTCAATGCCAAAAACATAACCGATGCAACATCCAGATAAAGCCGGCTTTTCTCCTGCTCAAGCTCAATCGTATATTCCATCGTTTTGCGTAACTCTTCACCCAGTCGAACCAACTCGCTGATATCGTTTAAAAAAAGTTTCATGATAGGTTGATTGTTGACCTCGGCTTCGATCAACGTTACTTCATACACACGATCGCCGATTTCAATTTTCTCTTTATCCACACCCCCCTGAGTGCGTAACGTATGTAAAAGCGTTTGCCAAATCTCATCCGGAAACATTTTAGATACGGAGTCATCGATTTTAACCAGAAAAGTCATCATTGCTTCGGCATTAAGCCATTTTATAATCTGTTGTTCACCCAAATCAATGATTTCACAAAACGCAAGTCCCAATAAATTGTACGTTGCTTTCGTATCACGAAGTTTTGATTCGAGTTTTACTTCTAATGCCGTGTTATAATTGAGTACCAAATCTTTTTCAGACAAGAGGAATAAATCGTTATCTCTCCCTTTGACCATTAAATGATGAATACCCTTTTCTCTCATCATATTGATCGCATCATGAACTTTCTCATTCATTTCAACGGTAAAAATAGGAAAATGCATATAACCGGAGATAGATTCTCCGCTTGAAATCCCCCGATAGGCTAATTCCAATATATCCTGCTCCGTCACAATACCGACTGGAGTATTTTTATCGAGTACGATAAGAACGTCTCTGCTTTCACTTTGGAGAAGGTGGATCGCGTCCAATACACTGGCTTCATTATGAATCGACACTGCACGGTTACGGCGGTTAAGACACTGGAATACTTCTTGTGCCGTATGTACTTTACTCTCATAGTAGGAAAGAATATCACTCTGAAGCAAGGTGGAGATGTAATTCCCTTTTTCATCTATCAGAACCAATCTGCGTACATCATAATCGATCATCAATTCTATTGCCATCTCTACAGGACGATCATTATGAATCGAAAGTACAGGATAACTTGCGATGTCAATCGCTTTGATTTCTCCATCCATTCCGTTACGATAGAACTCAATAATATTTTTAAGAGTTAGTATTCCGATAGCTGCGCCATGTTCAACCAGTATTACATGGCTGATTCCATCTTGGCCCATTCTATCAATAGCCTCATTGAGCGTTGCGTCAATGCTGATGCAATCATTTTTGTACGTAACAAGATCACTGAGTAACATAGCTTAACCCCAAAACTAAATGTAGTAGATTATATCCCATCTTCTCACTAGAAATATAATGAGATTAAAGCTTAGTATACTATTGTGTCAAATTTTCCCACGTGCAAAGATAATCAAAAATATTATTTTAAAATTTTTGCCGATACATAAGATTTACTATGCATACCATCTGTAAAGTCTTTTGATGTCAATCCGTATTTATGTGGATTATATGAGCCAACTATCTTTATTTTGTGATGATGTGCAAAATTATTTAAATAATCTTCTACATTTAAAACATTGTGATACTTAATATTTTTACTGATGTAATCATATACGATTGGATGATAAGGGGGGAGAAAAAACTCTACTTCGACACCATGTTTCTGAAGATAATCTATGAAATCTTCAAAGAGCTGTATGTTTGACAATTGATCAAAATTTTCTAGATTATATACTTTTCCACTAATATAATTAAGTGCATTCTTTTTTGTCTCAGCATCCGATTGAAATCTAATCTTATATGGATATTCTATTGATCCATCTGCCCTTTTAATCGATGAATCAATATTATCATTTGTGACAACTTTAACAAGGTTATTTTTGTTCAAATGTTTAATATTATAGATTGTATTATCAAAATTAATCAATTGAGAATAATTATTTTTAGTATCATTTATTTTGTTGTCTTTAGTACTACTGATTTGGGATAGCATAAATGAATACTCTTCTTTAAGTATTTCCCAATCACCTCGCCCCGTATTTTTATTAAATATCCATGCATCAATTCCAAGAATAATTTTCTTGGGCAATTTACCCTCTTTGGCATATATTCCGGTAATAGTAATATAATCTTCCAAGCTTGCATCTGAAACTGAATGATTAAAAAACTTACCATGACATGTCACCATGTTTGATTCAATCATCATACTTTTCGAAGATCCGAGGGCAATGCAATCAGGAGTTTTTTCAAAATTATGATAAATTTGTTTTTGAAATAGCCGTTCATCATAGTTCTCTAATCCCGCTACTATCTTCCCTTGACCAATAGCTTTTGCCGCAGAACTCAATCCTTTATTATGTTGAAAAAAGCCATAACTGTCAAAAAAATAATTAAACAAAGCCAATAAAGAGATAAGCAAAGCCGTCGTAAAAAATACAGTGATTGAAAAAGATTTATTTTTCATGTGCTAAAACCTAAAATATAAAAATTCGCTATGACGTGCCAATAATGTTATCCCTGCAAATAATAAAAGAGAAACAAAGATCTTATTTTTTAGACTCCCTACAAATTCGGATGCCATTTCATTAGAGTTTTTAATATAGAGGATAGCACCCAAGAAGAGTAACATTGCTGCATATTTTGAAGGTCCACCGATTTGTGACAATATTAATCCGAATTCGACCGAATATTTTTCCAAAAATCCTAATCTGCTGGCGAGAGTATCAGGAAGAACAATACCGTTAAGTCCTATCATTCCACTAAGAACATTTTGAGCCATAGGCCAATCTTTGGATCTGAAAAATACCCAAGCCATATTGACAAAGTTAAAGGTAATGAACCATCCGAGCCATCCCCACATTC
>NZ_JAQTQR010000034.1 GCF_028712165.1 Sulfuricurvum sp.
TTCACTGTTCTGCAGTGCTTCGGAGACGATGGCGATAAAATAATCGCGCCCTTTTGCTATTTGAGACTGAAAACACCCTTTGTAATCCTCGATATTGATCGGAATTTCAGGAATCATACATAGCTCTGCACCAGAGGTAATAGCGGAAACAAGCGCCAAATAGCCGCAATTTCGTCCCATTGTTTCGATGATAAAGGCACGACGAAACGAGGATGCCGTATCCCGGATTTCATCAATAGAATTTTTAATAACGTTCAGTGCCGTATCTACACCAAGACAATAATCGGTACCATTGATATCGTTGTCGATTGTAGAGGGAATTCCGCAAAAAGAGATGGCATGTTCGGCATAAAAGCGTTCCATACCCCGAAAACTTCCATCACCCCCCAATACGATCAGCATGCTAATTCCGAGGGCTTTGAGATTGTTCGCCGCAAGAGCCCGGTATTCCGGGTCTTTAAAGCGGACGGATCGTGCAGAACCGATCTTGGTCCCTCCGCGTGTGATGATTCCTGCTACATCGGTGTAGGTGGCCGGAATAATCTGATTATCGATCAGCCCTTCAAATCCTCTGTGAATAAAATAGGGTTCCATCCCTTTGGCATAGGCATATTCGACAAACCGTTTTAGGGCAGGGTTCATTCCCGATACATCTCCGCCGGAGCAGAGAATCGCTATTTTTTGTTTCATCTTTTTTCCTGTATAAGATTTCTTATCCATTCCGTAACTTCCGTACAAAGTTGCCCGGTTGCTTGGGTGAGGGCATTGACTCCCCCTTTTGCATCATCTGTAGGTGCAGGGACGGTTACGATAAATCGTTTTGAACCGATGGGACGTTTAGTCGCGCTATCGACGAGTCTATAGGTGATATCGATAAACCCGTCGCTATGGCCCTCTTGAGGGAAACGGTGATAAAAAGCGTTAAGATCCGATTCAAGCACCCAGTCAGCATGTGCAGCAGAAGTCGGAGGCACAAGTGAAGCAAACAGTCCTTTTTCTTCAAGTGATGCAGTAAGCATTTGTTGGATCAACACTGAAGGAGTATCGCTCCAACGGCTGTAAAGATAGCTTCCGCTTTCTCCTCCGTTTCGCAGGTAATAAAGGTTTTTGGATGAAAGTGATGGAAGTGTCTTACTCGAAGCGATACTCAAGGAATGAGACGATAAGGGTGTTTTTTCTTTTACAGAGAATTCATGTGGAAGCATGGTGTATTCACTGATAGGTGGAGTGAGCGGAGCGGAACACCCGATGATCAGTAAAGGGCTCAATAAAAAATAGGGATATCGCATGGTTATTCTCCGGGTCCGGGTTTTGGGGTGGATTTTTTAAACAACAGATCGGAAGGACTTTCGCGCAGATTGCGAAGCGTCAATTCCATTTCATTGGTGAGACTACGGGTTTGGTCAATCAGGTCACTCAGTTCTGACGATGCCGGGGCGGCAATGGCGCGGACATCGTAATCGCCGCGATCGAGTGAGGCTTCAAGTTTTCGAATCAGTGTATGACTCTCCTCGGAGGTAGCTTGGAGCGATTCGAGAGTGGTAGTCATTTTGGTCTGGATCAGAGTGTTGAAATTTCCGGAAGAGGTTTTGACACTGACAGCTGCCTCTTTCATGGATGCCATAGATTCGGTGGCATTGGTTTCCAACACAAGACTTTGTTCCAGAAGTTGTTTTACCTGCACTTGATATGCGTCGATTTGCGCTGTTAGAGAGCGAAGGTGATCTAATGTTTGAGCCACGTTCTGAACATTTTTATCACTGAAAAGTTGATCGGCTCGATCCAAGGTCACGGAGAGCTTGGAAGCAACTTTACTGAGTGACTCATCAAGGCGTGTGATCAGCGAAGGTGATGTTGGAATAGTGGCGATAGCATTGGTGCTGGTGGTGAGCAGAGGGGCATCTTTGCTTCCTCCGACAATTTCGATAAATGCCAGACCTGTGATACCGTAAAATTTGAGTACTGCACTGGAGTCGGTTTTAATCGGAGTCTCTTTTTTGATTTTAAGGGTGAGCTCAACCTCTTCGCTGTTACGCGGATTAATTTTGATCGACTCGACCATTCCGACATCAACCCCGTGAAACTTGACTGCCGCTTCAGGTGCCAGTCCTGAAACCGACTCTTTGATATAGACACGATAACGATGGTAGTTGCCTTCATCTTGATTGTACTTACCGAGCCAAAAAGCAAAGGCAATGAGCGCTGATGCTAAAATCAAGACAAAAACCCCTACGACGGTGTAATTAACTCTCGATTCCATAAGACCCCTTTTGGAAGAAATAATTGACGATCGGATGGTTGATTTGAAGCACTTCATTTAAAGTACCCTCTGCGACCACTTTTTTATCACCCAGTAATGCAAATCGATCGATGCTATGATGTATAGTATCCAAATCATGTGTCACCATGACTACAGTAAGTCCCAGCAGGTCACGTAATTCACAAATCAAGGCATCAAACTGTCGTGAGCTCAGCGGATCGAGACCGGAAGTAGGCTCATCCAAAAAGAGCAGTTTCGGATCGAGCGCCAGAGCTCGTGCGAGGGCTGCACGCTTTATCATCCCGCCGCTGAGTTCGCTGGGATAAAGATAGCGAGCATGTGAGGGAAGTCCGACAAGATCAATTTTAAGAGCTATAAGCTCGTCAATCAGTTTGGGAGGAAGATCGGTGTTTTCATGATAAAGCATGGCAATGTTTTCTCCGACACTGAGCGAAGAGTAAAGCGCTCCTGATTGAAACAATACTCCCCATTGGCGTCGGAGACTCTGTGCTTCGAGCGGGGTGATCGTCTCCAAATCAAAATCCAATACTTTCAGAGTTCCGCTTTGAGGACGCTGCAGTAAGATCATTTCGCGCAGCAGTGTCGATTTTCCCGATCCGCTTCCCCCTAAAAGGGCGTAGATTTCGTTTTCATAGACGGTACAGTTGATATGGTCATGGATAATGCTCTCCCCGAATGCGGTAACAATATCACGTGCTTCGATCATGATCCGTTTCATAGTTTCAATTCCGTGAGGAGAACGGAGAAAATTGCATCACAGGCAATGACCAAAAAGATGGAGTTGACGACACTTTTTGTTGTGTAAAGGCCGATACTTTCGGTATTTAAAGAGACTTGAAATCCCCGATAGGTACTGACCATCGCGATTAAAAAAGCGAAGAACGGTCCTTTGACAATCCCGATGATGTAGTGTTTGATCGGCAATGACCCCTGAAGACGGTGGATAAATTCGCTGAAACTCAAATGCGATTGTGCTTGAGCAATCACCATCCCTCCGAATATCCCGATAAGATCGGCAAAGAAGATCAGCAGAGGCATCACGATCATCAATGCAAAGACACGCGGCCATACCAAAAAAGTAAAGGGGTCAAATCCCATCGTTTTCATGGCATCGATCTCTTGGGTCATTTTCATCGCGCCGATTTGTGCCGTAAACGCCGAACCGCTTCGTCCCGCTACCACGATGGCGGTAATGAGCGGAGCGAGTTCACGCGTCAGTGAGATACCGATCATATCGACGATAAAAATATCGGCCCCGAATTTCTGCAACTGTACAATACTTTGGTACGCTACAACTACCCCGATCAAAAAGGAACTGAGCGCAATAATAGGAAGGGCAGTAGCACCGGTAGCATAAATATGAGCCATGATGGAGCGGTAGCGGATTTGACTCGGGTGGAGAAGCGTATAGAGTAAAAGGATAAACGCTTCTCCCAAAAAAGCCAGAAATTTTCCGATTCCCAGTACGTTTTGATGGGTTTCACGTCCCAAAATAAATAGCCAAGAGGGCTCTTTAGGCGGTTGAAGCGCTTCATGCGGTTTGGAATAGAGGAGTTTATAGAGTTGGTCTTGGTCTTGTTTGACACCGACGAGTTTGGATTCTATCCCCTCTTGCTCGAATGAGCGGGTGTAAAGCTGCCACAGTGCGATCCCTGCCGAATCGATTTCATCTATCTGAGATACATCCCAAATGACGGATGCCCTCGGATGCAGTGTTTCCAGTATATAAGCAACATGGTTTAAATGGGGTAATGTCCAGACACCACGGCATTGGAGCAGTGTGTGAGAAACGTCATCAACAATCTCGATTTTAGCAGGTGTTGAATTTTGCATGGCTCATTATAACGAAACGAAATTGATTGTGGAATATTGGTTATAATCGCGATTATGAAAAAGGTTCGTTTGCGCTTAATTTTACTATTGTGGTTTATGGCATCGATGAGTATCGCCAATACTCACATCCACCACGACTTAAACGAACATGACAATTGTGTCAAATGTTATGCGTACAATATGATGAGCGGTGCGGATGCCCCTGTTTCCGAACCGATCCTTTTTAATCTGCCTCATTTTGATGCCATTCTTCAACCCGATTTTACACATGTACAAGTACGTCTCCATACCTCTTTCGATGCTCGTGCACCTCCTTCTTTATAACCTTTTATACATCTAAATCATTATTATTTTTATACCTATATTGGAGATATTATGGTCAAAAAAACCGTACTCTCCCTCGTATGCAGCGGTGCATTGTTTGCCGGTAATACTGAGGTGGAACAGTTAAAACAACAAATGGCGCAGTTGCAACAGCAATTAGAGCAGATGCAGCAGCATATTGCAGCCTTGGAAGCACAAGCCCCAAAGGAGGCGACAGCTCAGGAAGAATCGCTCGAATCGATGGAAAAAACAGCGACTTCATCGGTGACAACGCTGCTTCCGGATATTGCACTGATTCTTAACGGCGGATACACGTCGCGTAATGTCAGCAATATCAAATACGCTAATGCTTCTATTCCGGGATTCATAGACGCGGGCGCTATGGAAGTTCCGTATAATGCAAAAGACGGATTTAATCTCAACTACGCCGAAGTGGCGATGAGCTCGACGGTTGATCCGTATTTGGATGCGAGCGCTATTTTTCATATCCACGGAGACGGCGGAGTTGAAATCGAAGAGGCCTATTTTGTCACACGAGCCCTCGATTACGGATTTCGCTTTAAAGCCGGAAAATTTAAAAGTGCCTTCGGCCGGGTGAATGAAAAACACCATCACGCCTGGAATTTCGAAGATCAAGAACTCATCAACAATGCCCTGTTCGGCCCAGACGGGCTCGGTGGAGCGGGGGCTCAGCTGCAGTGGGTGGCTCCAACGCCGCTGTATCTGATGGCGGGATTTGAACTCTTTAACGGCAACCCAAATCAGGGATTCAGTGCCAAAGAGTCGGCTTCCACCGCTGTTGGATATTTGAAAACCAGTACCGATGTCGGAGATGCGACACTCTTGGCAGGTCTGAGCTATGCGCAGGGAAAATCAGAAGTTCAAAATCTCGATGGATTGGGCGACCCGATACCGGACAGTTTTACAGACTATGGTCAAACACGTGTGTACGGAGCTGATTTGACACTGGAGTATCCACTTGCAGACTACGGACAACTGATTTGGCAGAATGAGTGGATGCAGCGGGATAAAGACATAGAGCGTATGACTCAAAAACAATCAGGATATTACTCGGAACTGCTTTATAAAATCGATGAGAACTGGGCAACGGGAATTCGTTACGACGATATCTATCAAAACCGAACAGGCGATCCTCTAACGAGTATCAATCACTTGCACCGTTCAAGCGTAAAACTCGAGTACAAACCGTTCGAATTCTCCCGTTTCCGCCTCCAATACAATCAGGATCATTCGAAATACATCGACGATCAGGCAAAAACGATTCATGAAGTAATGCTCAACTACACACTCGAACTCGGCGCTCACGGCGCTCACGCATTTTAAGGAAAGCAAATGAAAAAAATACTCATAGCACTGTTGTGCTCACTGCCGATCTTCGCATCGGTCCATGTCGCTGCGGCGTACCCGTATATCGGTGAATTGGTTAAAACCGTTGCCGGGGATAAAGCCGAGGTGAGCGTCATCGCCTCTGCATCATCAGATCCGCATTTCGTCACACCGCGTCCTTCGTACATCGGGATATTGCGCTCCAGCGATTTGTTGATTCTCAACGGAGGCGGTTTGGAGATCGGGTGGATTCCGCCGCTTTTGGCGCAGGCCAACAACGCTAAAATCATTCAGGGTTCGGAGGGGTATTTGGATCTTTCCAAATACGTCAAAATGATTGATAAACCGGCCTCACTGAGCCGTGCACAAGGAGATGTCCATGCGGAAGGGAACCCTCATTACGCACTCGATCCGCATATCATGCCGACACTGGCAAAAGTGATTATGCTTAAGCTTTCCGCTATAGACCCTTCAAACAAAAGCGTTTATCACGCCAATTACGACGCATTTGCAAAACACTGGTCGGATAAGCTAAAGCAATGGGATGCGGCAATGGCACCATGCCGCAATACAGAGGTCGTTCAGTATCATGAACTTTTCAATTACTTTTTTAACCGTTACGGCATCCGTACCGCTGCAACGATCGAACCGCTGCCGGGAATTTCGCCGAGTTCCAAACACACAATGGAAGTGATCACTCAAATCCGCAGTGAAAAGATTCCGTTAATCGTACAAGATGATTATCATGAACCGAAAACCGCTCAATTCATTGCCGAAAAATCGGGTGCCAAAGCGGTTGTTTTAGCCCATGATGCAGGAAATGGATCACTGGATATATGGTTTGATTCCTTGGTAGCACAAACGTGTCCGCGTTAGAGATTTTATGGCCGGTTTTGATACTGGCCTTTATTTTGGTCGGTATCCATACGATTTTCGGTCTGGAGATCATTCGACGCGGGGTGATTTTCACTGACCTCGCAGTCGGACAGATCGCTGCAGTCGGGATCGCCATCAGCAGCGCATTTTTCGAAGGAAAATATCAGCTTCCCCTGAGTTTGGGTTTTGCCCTCTGCGGTGCAATGCTTATCGCCTATGCCACTCAAAACAGCCGTCATATCGAAGCGTTTATCGGTTTGTTGTATGCACTGGGAGCTTCATCGGTCATGATCGTCCTAAGTGCCGGCAGTGAGGGGGATGAGCTGTTTAAACGTTTGATGGCCAATGATATTTTATTTGTTATGAACTATGAGATATTAAAAGCAGCGGGAGTTTACGGCGTGATTGCAGTGCTGTATTATTTCATCTATCCCAAACTCAGCGGGTTTTTGAAAGAACTTTTTTTCTTTGCACTTCTTTCCGTGATGGTCACGACATCGGTTCCATTAGCGGGTGTGTTGGTAGTCTTTACGCTCCTGATTGCTCCTGCATTGGTTGCATTACTGCAAAAGCGAATTAAGCCGATATTGTTTGGATGGGGATATGGATGGTTTTTTGTATCTTTGGCATTGGTACTTTCGTATCATTACGATTGGCCGACAGGGTATAGCATCGTATTTGTCGGAACATTGATAACACTGATAAGTGTTTTATGGCTTGAAAAGCGCCGTGCATAGGCAATATTGGCACGTCGTTTGCTTGAAGCGAACTATAGAATTGCGAAGGAAAATAAAAATGATAATAAAAATTTTAGGGCTATGTGCCGCTGTATCCATAAGCCTGTTTGGCGCTATTGATAAACATAAACTGGATAATCTAAAGATTGATGCGATGGTGGTAAAAGATTTAAAGACCAAACATGTTTTGTATTCAAAAGAGGGTGACAAGAATCTAAAGCCTGCCAGTTTGACAAAAGTGATGACCGCATTGCTTGCGATCAACAGCGGGAAAATGAATCATGTCGTCACGATCACACGTGAAATGACCAAGGTCGAACCGACCATAGCAGGGTATAAGCGGGGGGATCAGATCGTACTCAGTGATTTGGTCAAAGCGGCGATGATCCAGTCGGACAATGATGCGGCAAAAGCGATTGCGATTGCGGTCGGAGGGGATGAAGAGAACTTTGTAAAAATGATGAACAAACAGGCCAAACGGATCGGTATGAATCATACCCATTTTGAAAACCCCTGCGGCTATGATGACAAAGATCACTACTCGACACCGAATGATCTGATGAAATTGACCGAGTATGCGATCAAAAATCGAAAATTCAATGAGATCAGCAAACTCAACAACTACACCTACTACTCACAAAATACCCACAAGAAATTTTGGGCATATACCCACAACCGATTGCTCAACCGATACGAATATGCCGTAGGGATCAAAACAGGGTATACCTCGAAAGCCGGAGCGTGTTTGATCGCACGGGCGAAAAAAGACGGCAAAGATTGCGTAATCGTTATGATGCATTCCAAAGAAGACCGCTGGAAGACGGCTAAAAATATTTTTGAGCAGGTATTAAACAGTTAAAAACTTGTCTAAAAATTCTTTATAAATTTTTGTTTTTACTTCACGCTTCATCGCCGCATGGGCAGGTGAGGTGGACGGAAGCAAGACCTTCTCCACTTCCAAATCTTTAAAATATTTCATAAACAGATCATGACTTTTCTTTCCCGTAAACCCGAGTGCTCGGATATTGGGATAATCTTTTAGTAGTTTTTGAAAATCATTCGGGATACAGTTTTTGAGATTCGTATCGCTCGAATTACTCCGCTCACATGAGCCGATGACATCCCATAAGCCGATCCCCTTTTCCAAACAAAATGCTTTTTTTGCTTCGTTGTTTTCAAGTTTCACATCAAAAACCTCTTCGATAATCGGCCAAAAGGCATTTCGAGGATGGGCATAGTAAAAGGCTTGCTCGAACGATGCGATGCTGGGAAAACTTCCTAAAAAGAGGATTCGGGTGTTTTCACCAAGGATAGGAGGAAAGGGATGGATAAAGTACTGCATAATAATTATTTTACCTCAATTTACCTTCCCCTAAACCACCATTTGTTACAATTCCGCCATTAATTCAGGGTAGAAACCCAATCAAAGGAACTGCATGAAACGTGCACTGCTCAGTGTCAGCGATAAAAGCAACATCGTTGAGTTTTCCAAATCTCTTATCGGTTTGGAGTATCAGATCATCTCTACGGGCGGAACGTACAAAATGTTACGGGATGCAGGCGTAAGTGCGATCGAGATCGATGAGGTGACCAAATTCCCTGAGTGTTTTGAAGGGCGTGTTAAAACTCTCAATCCGTACATCCACGGCGGTATCTTGCACCGACGTGACAAACAATCGCACCTCGACCAAGCGGTAGAACTCGGTGTCGAAGCGATCGATTTGGTGTGTGTCAACCTCTATCCGTTCAAAGCAACGATCGAGAAAACGGATGATTTCGAAGAGATCATCGAAAACATCGACATCGGCGGTCCGGCGATGGTGCGCTCTGCGGCGAAAAATTTTGACAGCGTGATCATCCTTACCGATCCGTCAGATTACTCACTCGTTCTCAATGCGATTGCTAACGGTGAAAACACGATGGAATTCCGCCGTGATTTGATGATCAAAGCGTATGAACATACCGCGGCGTATGATTCGATGATTGCTAATTACATGAACAAACGTTTTAACAACGGTATGGGTGCGAAGCAGTTCATCGTCGGAAACAAAGTGATGGATACCCGTTACGGCGAAAACCCGCACCAAAAAGGGGGATTGTACGAGTTTGACGCGTTTTTCTCTAAAAACTTCAAAACCCTCAAAGGGGAAGCGAGCTTCAACAACCTCACCGACATCAGCGGGGCGGTAAAAATTGCGGCAGCGTTCGGAGATGAGAATGCGATTTGTATCGTTAAACATGGTAACCCATGCGGGTTTGCGATCCGTGAAAATCTTCTCGATGCCTACAACGAAGCGCTTAAATGCGATCCGATTTCAGCGTTCGGTGGAGTTGTAGCAGTAAACGGTGTCGTGACCAAAGAACTTGCAGAAAAAATGAACGAAATGTTCCTTGAAGTGATCATTGCAGGATCTATCGATGAGGAAGCACGTGCCGTATTCGAGCCGAAAAAACGTCTTAAACTGTTCGAATACGGAAGCGATCGTATCAGCCTCAGCAACGATGCGATCGACTTCAAACACATCGACGGCGGATTTGTATTCCAAGATGCGGACAGAGTCACTGCGGACGAAGTGAAAAATGCTAAATTGGTAACGAAACACGTCGCCAGTGATGCGGCATTAAAAGATGCGGAGATCGCGTACAAAGTGGCTTCTTTGACCAAATCAAACTGTGTTGTTTACGTCAAAGATGCGGCGATGGTAGCAGTCGGTATGGGAATGACGTCTCGTGTCGATGCGGCACGCTGTGCTCTTCGCAAAGCTGAAGAGATGGGGCTGGATGTAAGCGGTTCAGCTCTTGCTTCCGAAGCGTTTTTCCCATTCCGTGATTCGATCGATGCGGCGGCGGGTGCAGGTGTTAAAACTGTTATCCAACCGGGCGGTTCGGTGCGTGATGAAGAAGTCATCGCGGCGGCAGATGAACACGGTATGGCACTCTATTTCACAGGTGTTCGCCACTTTTTACACTAAAAACATTTGCGCCTCTATGGCGCAAGTTTAAAACTCTCTTTTCCCCCTATTTAACGAACTCTTCTTTTAAACCTTGATTGACATTGACTCAAACTTGGTGCTATAATATTCTACAAATAAATTACTATGCTAAATATAGGATTAAAAAATGTCAAAAAGTTTATATACTACACTCGAAATCGCACCGGGCGCAAGCGAAGCCGAGATTAAAAAAGCGTATCGAAAACTGGCTCGTCAATACCATCCCGACGTGAACAAAGATCCTTCAGCCGAAGAGAAATTCAAAGAGATTAATGCGGCGTATGAAGTTTTAAGTGACAAAGAAAAACGTGCCAAATACGATCAGTACGGGGATTCGATGTTCGGCGGACAGGACTTCCATGATTTTGCCCGAGGGCAGGGCGGGAATGTCGATTTGGATGAGATACTGCGAAGTATGTTCGGTGGCGGTGGTGCCGGTGGAGGATTCGGTGGCGGCGGATTTGGCGGCTTCGGCGGGAATGCCGGATTTGGCGGTGGCTTCGGCGGTGGAGGGATGAATCTCGACATTGATGCCAATGTCACAATTCCTTTTGCCGTTGCGGTCTTGGGCGGAAAACACTCCATCAGTCTCTCAGGGGAGAGTTTTGATATCAAAATTCCCGCAGGGATTAAAAGCGGCGAAAAACTCCGTGTTCGGGGAAAAGGGAAACGTGCCGGCAACCAGATCGGTGATCTGTACCTCCGAATTGATATCTCACCAAACAACGAATATGAGCGAGAAGGGGATACCCTTATTAAGACGTTTAACGTCCCACTCTATGCGGCACTGTTCGGCGGTAAAGTGAGCGTTCAAACCCTTGAAAAAGAAGTAACGCTCAAAGTCCCTGAAAATACAAAGAACGGTCAGCGTTTCCGTCTAAAAGAGATGGGTGTTATGAACCGTCAAACCAACGTGCGCGGAGATCTGTTTTTGAAAGCGAATATTGTTCTGCCGCCTGTTGATAAAATCGACCCCGCATTGGTCGAGCAAATGAAACAATCTCTACCACAAGGAGCGTAATCATGCACCATTTTGACGAACCGGTTTATATGATTAGTATCGTTGCGAAGATTTTGGATATTCATCCTCAAACCCTTCGTCAATATGAACGTGAAAATTTGATTACCCCTTCACGCTCGGACGGGCGTATCCGATTGTATTCACAACGTGACATTGAAAAAATCAAAATGATTCTTCGTCTAACCCGTGAAGTAGGGGTAAATCTCGCCGGTGTTGATGTTGTAATCCGTCTCAAAGATAAAATGGAAGCGATGGAGCAAGAGATGATGGAACTGCGCGCAGAAATCGCTCGGATGCGTTCTTCCAGCGGTGTACCTCCGGAAAAATCTTTGGTCACGAAACGAAGTATCTACGAAATGGTCATCTTTGATGATGATATTCTTAAATAATGGCAATAAGTCCTGTCATACATGAAAGCTGGAAAGAGGCGTTAAAAACGGAGTTCGCCCATCCGTATATGGAGGAACTCAAAGCTTTTTTGGGCGAAGAGAAAAATAACTACACTATTTTCCCTCAGGGGAGCCATATTTTCAATGCTTTCAACTCCACCCCTTTTGATTCCGTAAAAGTCGTTATATTAGGACAAGACCCCTACCACGGAGCAGGGCAGGCGCATGGACTTTCATTTTCGGTTCAACACGGCATTGCACTTCCCCCGTCCCTGCAAAATATTTTTAAAGAACTGGTCGCTGATATCGGCTGTCCGTATCCTAAAAGCGGGGATTTGAGCCATTGGGCGCATGAGGGGGTATTGCTTCTTAACACGCTGCTTACCGTTCGCTCGGGTGAACCGTTTTCCCATAAAGATCGAGGATGGGAGCGGTTTACCGATCAGGTTATTCGAACATTGAGTGAAGAGAGAGAGCATATTGTTTTTATCTTGTGGGGAGCTCCTGCGGGGAAAAAAGCTTCACTGATCGATGCAACTAAACATCTTATCCTCAAAGCACCGCACCCTTCCCCTCTCTCATCGTATCGGGGGTTTTTTGGTTCAAAACCTTTTAGCCAGTCTAACGACTATCTCAAAGCTCAGGGAATTAAACCGATCGAATGGTGCCTTTAGCCGATTCTTTGAGCTTTTTGAGTTTTTTCTTCCGTTTTGCAATCAGTTCGCTGAGATCCAGCGCCGGATTTTCGGTTGCAAAAGACGTGAGCCATTCGAGCTGGTTGACATAGTCCTGCACGTGTCCCAATCTCTCCTGCATTGTTTTGCAATAATCGATCAGTTCTGCTGATGGATGAAGGTCTGAGACATTTAGAAATTCAAATCCGTAACGGGCATCTTTGAACATGATACGAAGTTTGTGCAAATCTTTCGGTTTTTCATCCCCAGTCAGGGCATTGAGTTCATCAAGACAATGTTGGTAGTGTGTGAGCACTTTTTGGACGGCGATTTCTCGGAAAATTGCAGGATCATTTTCATAGATCAGGGTGTATGTGGCATCCAGATTTTGTAACAGAGCTTCACAAAAGAGTTCGCTTAAACGCTCTTCTAACTGTTTGGGGCGTATCAGCATAAGCTCTTTGCGGATTTTAGGATATTTTTCGAGGGATCCGATCAATACGTCGAGTTCTCTAAGATCGTTGGTTACTTTTATCCCTTCTTTTAAAAATTCCGGAAAAGCAAAGCTCTCATCGAGTAATAATTTTGAAATCGATCTGACTTTACGCATGGCAATTCTAAATGCGTGCAAGCTGGCAGGATGGCGGTCTTTACGAAATTCCTGGAATTTGATTCGACCGTGGTATAACTGATATAACAGGTATTGGGTTAAGGGTGTCGGTTTCATGACCTCATTATACACACAAAAAATTACAATCGAAGCAAAGCGTAAATCGGAAGATGATCGGAATATCCCTCTCCCAAATGGTGTTTAGGGTAATTGCGGCTTTGCTGCCATCGATAGATTTTTCCCTTGTTAAAGAGATAGGGAGGATCGAATCGTCCGAAACTTCCCCGTACATACTCCATACCTTCACCATCCGCTAATGCCGGAGAGATGATGATATTATCCAACCCTTCTCCTTTCCCTTTGTACTGATGGCTCCATCGTTTGTCTTCGTCAATTTCATACCAAAGATTATAGAGCGACCCATTAGAGGTTTGGAGCGAAGTGTACGTGATGGGATTTCCCTCGTCATCAATTGTTTTGAGAATGTTATTGATTCCCGTAATCCCATCGGTATCATTGTGTTTACGACTTTTAAGAAATGTTTTGTACTCTTCGTAATGGGAGTTAAAATCACCTATCAGGATAAACGGCTCATCTTTAGGAAGCTCGTTGAGTCGCAGAAGAAGGCGTTTTGCACAGGCTATCCGTTCACTCTCGGGGCCGCTTTTTGATTTCCAATGGTTGACGAAAACACGCAGTATTTGATTGTTGATGTTGATTTTGGCTTCTAAAATATCACGGTATTTTCCATTGCGGCTAACCGGAAGCTTGAGGGCACTTTGAATCGGATAGCGGCTGAGAAGGGCTGTATTGACCGCCGAATTCGGAGTGCGTGCAAATGCATAATATTGGTAGTACAGACCTTGGCGGTTGAGCTCGGCTTTGAGATCTTTGAGCGCTGTTTCGGACTCGATTTCCTCTAAACCGATAATATCGGCTCCGATATCTTTGATGACAGTTGCCGTATGGCGCAGTTTTGTCCGATACATGGCATCATCCCACCCCCACGAACCGTTAGGGACGTACTCTTCATACTCGGTGCCGTCATTGTTCATGTCGAACAGATTTTCAACGTTATAGGTTGCGATTTTCACTTCGACCCCTCCTAAAAGCGACATCAATAATGTCAATAGCCACAGAAATCGCACTTATTCGATTCCGCTCAAACGGAGGAGATTTTTGCTTTCGCATTCACGACCCATCATCTCTACAAACAGCTCCTGCATGCTTTGCGATCCCCCTTTGGCCAGTACGACATCTTTATACTTTCGTGCGAGTTCTGAGCCGAAAACACCTTCATCCACAATGGCGTAATAAGCATCGGCACTGAGTACTTCCGCCCATTTATAGCTGTAATATCCGGCACTGTATCCGCCGCTGAAAATATGGCTGAATCCGTTTTGGAATTTGTTATATTCAGGAGGTCGGATAAGAGCGGTTTTCGCACGAACACTGTTCAGAAGATTTTGGATCTCGTCCCCTTGATAGAGCTTTGAATGAAGTTCGAAATCAAAAAGGGAAAATTCGACCTGCCGTAACATAAACATACCGCTTTGAAAGTTTTTGGCTCGAATCAGTTTGGCGATCATCTCATCACTGAGAATTTCACCGGTTTCATGGTGTTTTGCAAACAGTTTCAGCACTTTAGGCTCATACGCAAAATTTTCCAAAAACTGAGAAGGAAATTCGACTGCATCCCATTCAACACCGTTGACGCCGCTGACTCCGTGTTCTTTAACCTTGCTCAAAAGGTGATGAAGCGTGTGCCCCATCTCGTGAAAGAGGGTGACAACATCATCATGGCGCAGGAGTGATGGGGATGTTTCAGAAGAGGGGGGAAAATTACATACGACAAAAGCACTGGAAAGATGGGTACACCCGGCCGTGTCACAATGGTGGGTTTGGAAATTATTCATCCATGCGCCGCCGCGTTTATTTTTGCGGGATTCGAGGTCAAAATAGACGCGAGCCATAAGTTCGTCATCTTCATAAACATCATAGGCACTTGCCTTGTCATCCCAAAGGCTTAACTCAATTTCTTCAAAACGGATACCGAACAGTACGTTCAGGAAGGTAAACATTCCATTCATCACACTGCGTTGTTCAAAATAGGGACGATATTCCTCTTCATCGATATCGTATTGCGCTTTTTTGAGGATTTCACCGTAGTAGGCGGTGTCGTAGCTTTGTAAATCGATACCCGGAGCGATGGCACGCAGTTCTTCAAGCTCACGCATCCCTTGCTTACGGGAAGCCTCAACAAGGGAGTTTAAAAAATCCAAAACACTTTCAGTGCTCGGAGCCATTTTGGAGGCGAGAGAATACTCGGCATAGTTCTCAAAGCCTAAGAGTTGTGCACTCTCTTGGCGAAGCGCCATCAACTCATCGATAATTACACCGTTTTGGGGTGCACGGGTCGTGTAGGCACGGTACAGCTCCTCTCGGATAGAACGGTTCGGTCCATAGGTCATATAAGCGATATATGAGGGCATTTGAAGGGTAAAACGGTATTTGCTAACGCCGTCTTCTTCGAAACGGGCATTTTCCAAATCACTTTCGGGGATTCCTTCAACATCGGCGGCATCCGTTATGATTTTTTCATAAGCGTTGGTTGCATCCAAAACATTTTGGGAAAAGTCATTTGTCAGAGTGCTTTTACGAAGATTGATTTCTGAGAGGCGTTGTTTGGAGGCATCATCCAGATGGGCACCTGCAAGTTCAAAATGGAGAATATTGAGATCCAAAATACGGCGTTCTTCCGTATTGAGAGTATCGTATTCGTTCTCTTTGATTACTTTAAACGCTTCATAGATAGCGAGGTTTTGACCGATAAAGGTGGAATAGTCGGTGAGAATCGGGAGGGCATCCGCATAGACTTTTTGGGATTCTTCCGAATTTTTAACGGCATTGATATGGGATAACGGAGTAAATAAAAGTTCCATATCTTCTTCCATCAAATCAAAAGGGCGGACAAAATTGGCATAGGTTTTATTCGGTATTGCCAGTGAATCGGCAATCGTTTTATGGTTAATTTCGATTAAGGCACTTAAATCGGGTATAAAGGTCTCTAAATCAAGTTTAAAATCGGCAAATGGTTGCATAGTATCTCCTATAGTTGCGTTATTGTAGTAAAGTGTATCAAAAAGTATTCTATAATTCGACAATTTGTCATAGAATAAAGGTTTATTAAAATGAGTGCAAAAATCAAACTACTACTTCGTTATATCTTTGTCGGAGCATTATCCTTGTTCCCCTTGATTTTGGTAATCGTGGTGGTCAACTATCTGAAAAATCTCGGAATAAGTGCCTATTTATCATTGCACGATTATACCGATTCATTTGAATTGACTTTAGCATTGATGGCAGGGGTTATCGCTGTTTTTGCATTGCTTGGATTTTCGATTGAAAAATACGGGCGATCAATTTTTGTCTCGATGATTGACAGCACTTTTGATAAAATCCCTGCTATCCGTTCTGTCTATTCGGTTTCAAAAAAACTCGCAGCTATGCTCTCCGGCGGTGAGGACGGAACGAAAAAAGAGGTTGTCTTGGTTGAATATCCCAAAGAGGGATTGTGGGTTCCGGCCTATCTGCTCAATCGTCATGAAAATATTTGTGTTGTATTTATCCCGACCTCTCCGAATCCTACAAGCGGATATACGGTGCTGGTGGATGAATCATTGATTAAAAAAACGTCGCTCTCTCTTCAGGAAGCCTCATCGTTCATCATTAGTATGGGAGCTGACTTTCCACAAAAAGAAAAAGTATCCATGCTGATTCAGAACGCTAATGAAATAAAATCCCATTAGCTACGCTAGCCGCTATGGCACTAAAGCTTGCCTCGTTCGAGGCAGAATTAACTTATTCAAACTCATCAAACTTCGGTTCCAACGCTTTAAACCGCTCGATGAGGAGTTTTTGATAGAGCGGAGCATTGTCAAAAAGTTTTTTGAGTGACGCGGTTCCATACGCTTCGCTCAAAGAAGAATCTACAACAATATAGGAGAGGTAAACGGTATTTTCATTAATCGCAAATTGCAACCGTTCCAACTTCGTATTTTCACTCAGAAGATAATCATACAATAGATCAATATTTTCCTGCGGGATACGGCAAAGTGCCGAATCGGCAATTACAATTCCGTTATCGTAGTAGTTGATATCGATACGCGATTTTTCTCTCTCAAAACGCCAGCTTCTCTGACTTCGGCGAGAAAGGGTAACATTGATTTCCAACTTTTCCAAAATCTTTTCGACCAATGCTACAACACCTGATGGAGTATACCCTTCGCGCCGACGTTTGGCAACTTCTAGTTTTGTACCGCATTTAGGGCAATAGTCGTTTTGGATGGTCGGCTCAAGAATCAAATTTTTGCAGGAGACACATCGGATGATGTCACTTTGTTTCAGTGCATTAAACTGATCCAATGCTTCTTTGAGGGTATAGGCGGGGAGGGCAAATCCGAGATTATTTGAATTTTGGATAATAAAGGTGTTAACGCCGATCACTTTCGCTGCTTCGTTGAGCAGCGGCCCTCCGCTGTTTCCCGGATTGATTGCGGCATCAAATTGGATGTATTCCACTTCTCCTTGCAATCGAGATGCTTTGGAAACGATTCCTTCCGTTGTAGAGTAGTTCAGACCGTAGGGATGGCCGATTGCGATAACTCCGTCTCCGTCTTGAACGGACTCTGTTGAGAGGACTAGAGGATGATTTCGCTCTATAGGGATCGGAGAACGGATAAATGCAAGATCGAATGCCGGATCATCATAGACTACCGTTCCGATGGTTTTAGGAAGCGTTTTGGTACTGATGAGCACCTCTTTCAGTCCGCTGACGACATGGGAGTTGGTGATAATGAGGCCATCGATCAAAAATCCGCTTCCGCTTCCGTAGGGGTTGGTAATCTGGACGATACTTTCGATTGTCTGCTCGACCATTTTTTGGGTTGCTGTATTCATCCTTACACTTCCGTATAATCGAGAGTTTTGATTTGGAGATAAAAACTTTGGCTGAAGTGATCCAAGTCACTAAAGTTCAACAGATCGGCAAAATTACGCAGTGATTTGTAACGACTTGTGTAGGGTTCGATCACTTCAGCGATTCGCTGTGCTATCAGGTTTTCTTTGAACGTTCGCGTGATGGGATCATAGAGAGGAATTTCCCCTTCTCCTTCGAAAAAGTCAAAGGCATAGACTTCAACATGCAGATGGAGCAATGCCCGCAGTGAAGGATGAAGCCCGTAATTGTAGAGAATATAGAGGGAGATATAGCGATAAATGACACTGATTACATAGGTGGATCGGTTGTTTTTATACCAACGCACTTTGATCAACGATTCGTCGATAAAAGAGGCGATTTCATCATGCATCGCCTGCTCAAACGGGGAAAAGGTATACGCAGAATCGTAAAACTGGGTTGAAAAGGTGTTGATATCCATCGTTTCGAGTTCATTCAGGTATTTTTCCAAATCGGCATTTTTATCTTCGGTGAGTTTTTCATCGTCCATAAAATAGCCGTTGATTTTTTCACTGATATTTTTTGCCATTTTTTTATGAGGAAGGAAGAGATAGTCGATTTTGAGCAAAAGGGTTAAATAACTAAACGATGCCATCCCCGTATTATCGTTAGACAACAGTCCAATGAGACTCTGTTTTGTCTCTTGAATCCATTTTTGCATCATGTCAAAGTTTCGTTGAATTTTGATCGGATCCACCGGATTAAGATGCTCGTAATCCAGGAGTGCCGATTCTTCAAATTCGCTGGCGATAAACTCTTTTTCAAAATCAGCGTTCAGGGCAATTTCTCGCAGCGGAAAAAATATTTTTTGCGGAGTGATGGTTGCGTTGTCCAAGAAGATAGAGAGTTTGATGATCCCATCCGAATTGCTGAAACGACAATAGGTGAGCTGAAAATTACGTTCTAAAAAACGGCGTTTGGTTGCCACGTGGAGTTTGGAACTTACGGCAATATCGGCGTACGCTTCGAGTGAAGTCGGGGTGACTTTCCCTTTGATCAATGCGTATCCCTGAAATAAAGTAAAACGGAGGAATTCGTTGTCCCGTTCGATACTCAGATGGGGAAGGCTAAAGGAAGTTTCGGTGTGGATAATCGATGATAAAAAATACTCATACCCTCCGAGAATATCACCCTGAATTAAGGCTTCTGAAGCGCTTTCAAAAAGCTCTTTTTCTTGAGGGTTTGGAAGGGCATGAATTCCTCTTCCATAACGCGGAGCAGAGTGCATGGGAGACGGTTTCAACCAAGCTTTTATAGTATCGAATAGCTTCACCCCTGATTTTCCTTCTCTTCTTATCAGGCTAGTGTAATCAAAGCAACCTTAAAGCGACGATAAAGTATAATACGCGACATTTACAAAGGGGGTTGTATGGGCTATAAACGTGTTTTAGTGAAGTTCTCCGGCGAGGCATTGGCTGGTGAAAACGGTTACGGCATCGATACGAAAATCCTCAAATTTATTGCCACAGAGATTAAAACCCTCGTTGACGCGGGAATCGAAGTGGGTATCGTCATCGGTGGCGGTAACATCATTCGCGGTGTTACTGCAGCACAAGACGGGATTATCCGTCGAACATCCGGTGACTATATGGGGATGTTGGCAACCGTGATTAATGCGATTGCAATGCAAGAAGCGTGTGAACACGAGGGGATGTTAGTCCGCGTGCAAAGTGCTATCAAAATGGAACAAATTGCTGAAGCCTTTATCGTTCGTCGTGCAACTCGTCATTTGGAACGCGGACGTGTGGTAATTTTTGCTGCAGGAACCGGGAATCCGTTCTTTACGACCGACACAGCCGCAACACTCCGTGCCATTGAAATCGGGGCTGAGGTTATCATCAAAGCGACTAAAGTAGATGGCGTATACGATAAAGACCCGAAAAAATTCGATGATGCGATCAAGCTTCCTAGACTTGGTTACGAGCAAGCGTTGCAAGACCATATTAAAGTAATGGACGATACCTCTATCGCGTTGGCAAAAGAGAACAAACTGCCGATCATCGTATGTGACATGTTCACTCCGGGCAATCTTCTCGAAATCATTCAGGGTAACTTAGACAGCTGCTCTATCGTACAATAAATCTCACATAAGGAAAAAACATGAGACTCGAACAATTGACTGCAAAAGCACTTGAAACTGCAAACATCGACCGTTACCAATTGGCTATCGCCGTCGCTAAACGCTCTGAAGAGCTTCTAAACGGAGCAACTACAAAACTAAATGTTGATCTAAAAAAAGCTAAAACGGCAGACATTGCTTTGATGGAGATTGCTGAAGGGCATATCACTATCAAAGGCTTTGTAGACCGAGACTAATTTTTTACTAAAGTCACATCATTGAATACGATAGATATTGAAAAAGTAACTGGGATCAATGATGTTGAGAGTGCGATTGCATATCTCTACAAGCATATAAATCCTTCCTCTGCTATTCAAAATGCTCTTGCATTTTCCCAACAAGCACATCAAAATCAGTTTCGAAAAAGCGGTGAACCCTATATTGTTCATCCTGTTTTAGTTGCATCGATTGTTGCAAATATAACGGGTGATGAAGCTATGGTTATTGCTGCATTGCTTCATGATGTCATCGAAGATACCCATATCACTATTGATGAAGTCTCCCGTGATTACGGTATTGATGTTGCCCACTTGGTTGAGGGATTGACAAAAATCGATACCATCCGTGATGCTGAACTTATCCCGTCTCATTCAGATGAAAAACTCGTTGTTTCGGCTCTTTCTTTTCGGAAAATGCTGATTGCTTCGATTGAAGATGTTCGGGTGTTGGTTGTCAAATTGTGTGACCGTCTTCATAACATGTTGACTTTGGGTGCATTGGCACCTGCAAAACAGCACCGTATCGCAGAAGAGACACTGGTCGTTTATGCTCCGATCGCAAGTCGATTAGGGATCTCTTTTCTCAAAAATTTATTGGAAAATTTGAGTTTCCAATATCTTTTTGTCGAAGAAAAACGGGCTATCGATATGTATTTGGAAGAAAACTATCGCTCTATCAATGCACGTTTGAGTAATTTCTGCGAAAAACTGACCAAAATGATGCTGGAAAACGGGTTTTGTCAGGAAGATTTTGAAATCCTCAGCCGTGTGAAGCATCACTATTCCATTTATCTTAAAATGCAGCGAAAAGGGATCAGCATCGACGAGATCCTTGATCTATTGGCGGTACGTATTTTGGTTAAAAAACCGCTGGACTGCTATCGTGTTTTCGGTATGGTTCATCTTAATTTTCAACCGCTCAGTTCACGTTTTAAAGATTACATTGCGATTCCGAAAGAGAACGGCTACCAGACACTTCATACTTCGGTATTTGATTCGACGGCGATTTTCGAGGTGCAGATCCGTACCTATGAAATGCATAAAACGGCAGAACTCGGTGTTGCTGCACACTGGAAATACAAAAGCGGCGGCAATAATCCGATCAGTCTCGATTGGCTCCATAATCTTCAGTACCAAAACGAATCGGTTGAAGCATTTTATGAGCTTATCAAAAATGATCTCTTCAGCGAAGATATCAGTGTTTTCTCTCCAAAAGGAAAACCGTTTACCCTTCCGCGCGGAGCAGTTGCCCTTGATTTTGCCTATGCGGTACATACTGAGATCGGTGACAGTGCAGAGGGGTGTTTGATCAATAAAGAAAAAGCATCTTTGTTGAGCGAATTGCATAATGGCGATATTGTTAAAATCACGACAGCATCGAAAAAAGTCAACCGATGCAGTTGGATTGATGCGGTTAAAACGTCGCGGGCAAAAGCAAGCATGCGCGCTAACTGCAATCAGCGTATCCGAGCAATTGATACCGATACAGGCGTCAATATCATGACGACTATTTTTAGTATTGATTCTTCCAAAGCGGATGAATTATTTCAGCAAACCCATCTTGAAGAACAACGATCCCGTATACCGAGAGAATTGGATTTGCTCAAAGAGACCGTAAATCGGTTCAGTCAGGAGATCGGTGAAAATAAACGTTTTAGCGCTTTCTTGTCCAGGAACCGATTTAAAGTTAAACCGTACGTTTTTGCCTCTTTGGAAGTTTATTCGAACAGTAGTGTCGGCGATGCTGTATTTGATTATTGCTGTCATCCCAAAACGGGGGATGAGATCGTTGCTTTTTTACAAGAAGGCAAGGCCCACATTCACCATAAAATGTGTAAAAATGCCGCGGTGATGATTGATCGTAGAGAACCGATGGTCTTTGTACGATGGAAAGCACAGCACTATTATCGCTACCACTTGATCATCAGTATGCAAAGTGCGCAAGGGGCATTGGCGGATTTACTCACCTATATGGCAAAAATGGGTGCCGATATCAACAGTATCGAACTGGGAAAAGAGAAATCGGAGCATACTCAATATTGTGAAATGGAGTTTCAAACCCTCGAAGCGGATATTAATCGCTTACGCTCCAAACTGGAGAGAAAAGGGAAAATCATACAATTTTTTCGGACGGACGATGCGTACCGAAGCCAAGGATAAATCATGATACAAACAGCCTTACGAGAGATTAGACGTGGTACTGCCGAAATTATCGATGAAGCACGTATTGAAATACTTCTTAAAAATTATTTTGAAAAAGGTCAAACCTATACGGTTAAGGCAGGGTTTGATCCAACCGCTCCCGATTTGCACTTGGGACATACGGTTCTACTTCAAAAATTGGCAGCTTTTCAAAAATTCGGAGCCCATATTCAGTTCTTAATCGGAGATTTTACGGCACAGATCGGTGATCCGACCGGTAAAAGTGAGACCCGTAAAAAATTGCTTCCGGCACAGATCGAAGAGAATGCGCAAAGCTATAAAAGCCAAGTATTTAAAATTCTCGATCCAGAAAAAACAACGGTCGTCTTTAATTCGGAGTGGATTAATCCTTTGGGTGCGGCAGGGATGCTGGAACTCACTACTACGTACAACGTAGCGCGTATGTTGGAGCGCGATGACTTTGATAAACGTCATAAAGCGGGGATTTCAATCTCCATCAGCGAATTCTTATATCCGCTCCTCCAAGGATATGACAGCGTCCATCTCAAAAGCGATATTGAAATCGGCGGGACAGATCAAAAATTCAACCTTTTGATGGGTCGGCATCTGCAGCGTGTATATGAAATCGGCAAAGAGCAAGCCGTTCTTATGATGCCGATTTTAGAAGGATTGGACGGCGTACAGAAAATGTCCAAATCGCTAGGGAATTACATTGCCGTAGCGGATGCTCCGAATGAGATGTTCGGGAAAATCCTCAGTATCAGCGATACGTTGATGTGGCGTTATTATGAACTTTTGAGTGCCCTCAGTCTTGATGAGATCGAAGCGTTAAAAATCGGAGTTGAAAATGGTTCTCTTCACCCTAAAAAGGTAAAAGAAGCGTTGGCATTGGAAATTACGGAACGATTCCATTCTCGCGATGCGGCAGTGAATGCTCAGGCTGAATTTGAACGCGTTCATGCACAAAGTGAAATCCCGACTGAAATGGATGAATTCAGCATTGAAGGGGCTGTCTGGATTGCTAAAGCTTTAGTGGATTGTGCCCTTAGCCCTTCTACTTCCCAAGCCCGTCGGGAGATTAAGCAAGGCTCTGTTAAAATCGATCAAATCAAACTGAGCGACGAACAGTACCAACTCGAAGTGGGTGAATATATCCTACAGGTTGGAAAACGAAAATTTGCGCGATTAAAGGTGACCCAATGAGCTTCAAACCAATTAAAATCGGCAAACATACCATTCGGATTCCTATTGTGCAAGGGGGAATGGGTGTCGGTATCAGCTGGGATAAATTAGCAGGAGCTGTTTCGGCAGAAGGCGGTCTCGGTGTCATCAGTTCTGTCGGAACCGGATATTATGAGAATAAAGCATTCGCGGATAAGCTGATCGCTAACCGACCATTGGATGCAGAGAATTTTTACTCCAAAAAAGGGCTTATGGCCATTGTAGAAAATGCCCGTAAAATTTGCGGAAATGCTCCGTTAGCCTGTAATGTCCTGTATGCGATTAACGATTACGGAAGAGTTGTGCATGATGCATGTGAAGCCGGAGTAGATATTATCATTACCGGTGCCGGGTTGCCGACAAATATGCCGGAGTTTACAGCGGATTATCCCGATGTCGCACTTGTGCCGATTGTTTCTTCGGCTAAAGCTCTTTCGATTATTTGCAAACGCTGGCAAAAACGTTATAACCGTCTTCCTGATGCGGTTGTCCTTGAAGGGCCTCTAAGCGGGGGACATCAAGGATTTACCTACGAGCAATGTGCAATGGAAGAGTATCAACTCGAAAATCTTGTCCGTCCTGTCGTTGAGGAAGCAGCCTTGTGGGGTAATATCCCTGTTATAGCTGCCGGGGGTGTTTGGGATAAAAATGACATCGATGCTATGATGGCATTGGGTGCAAGCGGAGTCCAAATGGGAACCCGTTTTATCGGCACGTATGAGTGTGATGCTCATGAAAACTTTAAACAAGTGCTTATGGATGCCAAAGAAGAGGACATTACGCTGATGAAATCACCGGTAGGGTATCCGGCACGCGGCGTACGGACAAATTTACGCAATCTTATCGATACTCGTACCGGTCCTTCGATTAAGTGTATCTCCAATTGTGTCGCTCCCTGCAATCGCGGTGTTGAAGCGAAAGAGGTCGGCTTTTGTATTGCAGACCGTTTAAGTGATGCGTATAACGGAGATGTTGAATTAGGTCTTTTCTTCTCTGGCAGCAACGGGTACCGAATCGATAAAATTATCTCCGTCAAAGAATTGATGGAAAAATTAACGAAAGGGGAGTAGCTTCAGCGTGCTGATCCGTATTCTCTTGACTCTATTGTTAATGATGACATCTCTAATGGGAGTTAATCTATCCGACCGTTTGGACTCGGCAAGTAAGGCATTAGAGAGCAATGATGAGATCGAACAGTTCCGAGGCTATAATGAGTTTAAAACACTTTATCTTCGAGCTATGTTGGATAAAAACACTACATTGGCTCATGAAGCCCTTGAAGGGATTGTCGAAAGCGGGGTAAAACTCGGAATTGACGTCAGTAAATATCAAGCCGATCTTGCAAAGCTCAATGCAAAAGCAACCGATTCAGCTCCTGTAACAGCAACAACGCAAGATAGCGTAATCATTTCTTCGGAGACGGCTACTCTACCGGCACCGCTCGTCAATAAGTTCGTTACACCCAAACCTGAGAAAATGATCACAGTTGAACCGATTCTTCATAAAACTGAAGTTTCAATGACGATGAGACATCGTTTACTTGATGCCAAATGGAAAGACAAAGGGCTTGAATTGCTTTTTGATACCCCTTTGGTGCCTACTGAAATCAAGATGTCTAAAATTATTGAGGCGGATAAACAGCGATTTCGATACATCATCGATATTGATTCGTCCACACTCTCACGCAGTCAGACATTGGAACATCAAAATATTAATCGAATTCAAGTGGCACAATTCAACTCCAAAACAATCCGTTTGGTCATTGAACACAATCAGGCTATTTCCATCAAAGCTACACCGCAAGGATCAACACTCTATATTGATCTTTCTCTTGAACCTCCTAAAATTACCCCTCCACTCGCAACACTTCCGGTATCCAAGCCGGAAGTACAGGAACCTCCTCTAATAGCGGCCCTTCCGCCGCTTGTAACGGTTACACCGCGTGATCGAAGTAAAAAAATAATTGTGATTGATCCGGGTCATGGGGGCAAAGACAGCGGTGCGACCGGTAATGGTTTGATGGAAAAAGACATCGTTTTGCAGATCGGAACGATTCTTGCGGAAAAACTTCGCTCACAAGGGTATACCGTACATATGACGCGAAGTAACGATACGTTTATTGAACTGAAAGATCGCACCAAATTTGCGAATGATAAAGAGGCGGATCTTTTTATCTCTATCCATGCCAACTCCATTCCAAAAACATCGGATCCTGCCGCCGCCCAAGGACTTGAAACGTATTTCCTCTCCCCTACGCGGAGCGAACGTGCTATGCGCGTTGCGGCATCGGAAAATTCACAGGATATGGGGGAAATGGGTGCGTACGGGAAACTCAGTTTTTTGAGTTTCTTGAATAAAGAGAAAATTATTGCATCCAATAAGCTGGGGATTGATTTACAAAAAGGGATATTGGGAAATTTGCGTAAACAATTTCCCAATGTTCATGATAACGGTGTGAGAGAAGCACCGTTTTGGGTCTTGGTCGGAGCACAGATGCCGGCTGTATTGGTTGAAGTAGGGTATATCAGTAATCCTGATGAGGCCGTTCGAATTGCTAATGATAAGTATCAGCGCTGGATGGTTGATGGATTGGTTGACGGAGTTTCACACTATTTTGCTAACAACAACTAAACTCAGCCAAACAAATATTCGGCTGAGCGCTCTGGCTTGGTTTTATTCTTTGTTGCTTTTTTCATAGAAGTAGTTCGTCGCTTCTACAAATCCTTCAACACTACCGCAGTCAAATCGTTTCCCTTTAAATTTATAGGCGAGGACCATTCCGCTCATGGCTTGGGCCATTAGAGCATCTGTAATTTGGATCTCGCCCCCTTTACCCGGTTTTGTCCGCTCAATAATTCGGAAGATATCAGGGGTAAGGATATAGCGTCCGATGATCGCCAGATTGCTTGGTGCAACTTCAGGATCGGGTTTTTCGACCATATTAGTGATCATATAGACGCCCTCTTCAATCTCTTTTCCTTCGATAATTCCGTATCGGTTGGTTTGGCTAGGATCAACCTCTTCAATTGCGACGATGGAGCATTTGTATTTGTTGTAGAGTGCAACCATCTGAGTCAGTACCCCATCAGCGTTGCCATCACACAAGTCATCCGCCAGGATAACGGCAAAAGGTTCATTTCCGATTAGCGTTTCTCCGGTGAGGATAGCATGCCCTAACCCTTTCATCTCATTTTGACGTGTGTAAGAAAAGGTACATTTGTCGATCAAGATACGGATTTCATCAAGATAATGTTCTTTTGAAGTCCCTTTAATCTGGTGTTCAAGTTCATAGCTTACGTCAAAATGATCTTCTAATGCCCGTTTGCCACGACCTGTCACGATTGCCATCGTATTCATTCCTGCTTCAACTGCTTCTTCTACACCGTATTGGATTAAGGGTTTTGTCAATACAGGAAGCATCTCTTTAGGCATTGCTTTGGTTGCCGGTAAAAAGCGTGTACCGTAACCGGCAGCTGGGAAAAGACATTTTTTAATCATTTTAACTCCTTAATTGTAAACGTTATTTTATCACATTATTCTATAGGAAATCTGTTTACTGTATGATTACAGTATGTACGATACTATTAGACAAACAAGCAAGAGGATAGTATGAAAAAAAAGGTACTTTTAGTATTAATGAGCGGATGTATGTATACATCACTCAGTGCTGCAAACTTTGATGTCGGAGTTTCAGGATCAGATCGCGGGATCAATGGCTTTTCTCTCTCTATCGGTGATTATTATCGTGTACCGCAGCAAGAAATTGTTGTAATAGAGCGCTCTATACCGCGGGATGAAATGAGTGTCGTGTATTATTTGGCACGCGAATCCCATAGAGATCCCCGATATATTCGCGATTTGCGGATACGAGGTTTTAGCTGGTGGGATATTACACTCCGCCTCGGACTAGATCCACGACGTATTTATGTGATTAACAGTCATCGGCACTTTGGTCCTCCGTATGGCGAAGCATATGGGTATAGTAAAAACAGACACCATTTGCGGGATGCAGAAATTGTTGATTTGGTCAATGTCCGTTTTCTATCCGATTATCATCATATTAGTCCGGATGAAGTTATTGACCGTCGTAGAAAAGGTGAACGATACATGAATATCGATGAGCATTACCGCGGATACAATAATCGCATCGAACATCGGGAAATGAGACGAGAAGAACGTCGTGAAGATCGTGGTGATAATGGACGAGGGAACGACCATGGACGTGATCGTTAAACTCTTTTAAACTTCTTCAAATATACGCAATGACGTTGGATTGTTGCGTATATACTCCTGCGCTTCTTCAGTAATGGGACGGTTGGTTGCATAGGTTCGTATACTTGGCCGCCCCTCTAATATAGGATTCTTATCGATGTAGACTGCACAGTCTGCAATAAATGTTTTGAGATCGGAGATTTTTATCTCTTTAAGACGGTCTTCACACCGTATTAAGAGCAGCTCTTTATCTTTTAGCCCAATAAAATCAATTCCATCCGCTTTAACACCATTTGTAATGGTATATCCTTGTTTCTTGAAAGATTGCTCAACCGTAGCAATAAATTGGCTATCGGAAGAGGGAATATCTGTCTGTATTGGTGCGGATGAGTTGATAAATGAGGGTGATTCAGTTTTAAGGATTAATTGTGTGTCTTTTAAAAATTGTTCTTTTTGGCGTATTTCTTTGTCCGTCAATTCTCGTTGTTTCCGAGATACAATAAGTAGTATCCAATATCCTACAGCGACAATTACGAGGAGAGTAAGAAGATTTGCCATGATTATTCCTCAAAAATTTAGATAAATTATACAGGAATTAATGACTATTTAACATAGATGAATAATCTTATTTATTTTGGAGAGAAAGATCCTTTCTCCCTCCTATGCTTTGATAATTTTTACACCATAGATACTCTATCGTATCGACCTTTTTGCCGTTTAAAAGGATATCTTCCTTCTTTAGTGGTTGAATCGTTTCACATTGAAGCGAATCCGGAATATCGGAAAAATGCGAATGAAGTAGGATCAAATCATATCCGACAGGGCTTTCCTTTTCCCAAAGAGCGAATTGTCGGTTGTAGTTATCGAGCACAAATGTTTTAACTCCGTAGGGAAGCGCATAGTAATGCAGTCGGCTCCCATAGCTCCAGTTGGTGACGGCTAATGCCTTTTTAGAAGAGGGAAGGGTGTTTAGGAGGGCTACACCGTCATGGATTTGAGTGTCAAATCCGTAAATATCACGAAACGGGGATTTGTAATCAGGGAAACTTCCCCATTTTCCAAAAAGTTCTGCGTGTAAAACAATACTGAGCAGCAATGAAATGAGAATACCAATACGTGCAATCGATCCGTATTTTCCTCCACGGGACAGCAGAACAACGGTTCCTATCGGGATAAATAAAAGATAAAAAAGTGCGGGCCAATGAGGTAAAACAGGCTTTAAAAACGAGGTTAATATAA
>NZ_JAQTQR010000106.1 GCF_028712165.1 Sulfuricurvum sp.
ATCATTAACATTTGGCTTTTGTGTATAGTATTCGGTGATTAATCGGGGGACATTTACCAGTTCCGATTTAGGGACTTGTTTTCCGGCATAAGGATGGATGCTCATAAACTGCCTTTGATATTGATATGGGTATATTCTAGCATGATTCCATTGACCTTCGGGTTACGATGGATATGAAATACTTTATAATAACAACCCTTGTGTTGCTAAAATGGCCAAGAGACCGATAGCCCCGGCACACAGACTTAATATCAGTACCATTCCGGCAAGCATGTCTTTGGTTCGTCCGATTTGCGGATGCAGTTCGGGATGCATATGATCGATCAGCACTTCAATCGCCGAATTAGCCAATTCGGCAGCAATCACGAGGCTAATACATAATATGATTAATGCCCACCACAGTGCTGATGGCTGCAGCCAGAGAAACAGAAGTAATACAAGTGCAGCCATGACCCAATGACGCCGCATATTGGCTTCTGTATGTGTCGCATAGACAATCCCTTTCCAGGCAAATCCGAATTTTCGTTTTAACGGTTGATTTTTCATTGCTCACTCCTAAAATGTATATATTTTTTAAAATTGAGCCATTCATAGAGGCTAATCGCAATGATAAACCACAAACTACCCAATAAAAAACCGGCTAAAACATCACTGACATAGTGTACTCCGATAATAATTCGACTGCTTGATAGCAGTAATACAAAACTCATCCCTGCAAAAACAATCCAAAACTTTCCATTCCAACCGGTTGTGTGCCGCCACCACAAATAAAAGCATACGGCATAAAATGACATTGCAAGTGTTGAATGGCTGCTGGGAAAAGAGGGTGAATAGATAACGAATAAGGCTTCCGTAGGACGTGGACGGGCAAATCCATATTTACCCAACGTAGACATGCTGATACTCCCGATAGAGCTGATGAACAAGGGTAAAGCCCAATAACGATTTCCAAAGACAGTGAATGCTATAAAAGTAATAATCCATAACGGAACTAGAACAGTAGGTGTGCCGAGCATGGTGATAGCATAGAATACAGAGACAACCCATTCGGTATGTGCTTGCACCATGGATGCAGCGATCCAATGATCAAACTGTACAATAAAGTCTTGGTCTACGACGTCCTCCACCACTCCTGAAAGCAAAAGTGTGATTGCGAAAAAAACGGTGGCGGCAAGGGTTAATGGCAGACCGCTTAAGTGTTGATTGTCAAATCGTCTTCTTAATAAACGGATGAGTCGCGGAAAAGGCACATTGATCCATTTAAAATATCTAATAATGTGGTGTAAACGTTTCAGCATGGGTCGTGAAAATCGCCATAAAAATAACCAAAGCAAAACCCAACCTGCAACAATCCACCAGCCGATATGTGCCAATAAAAATGTTCCACGCGGTTGAACCCATGCCCAAAGCATATCATCCATTCATTTTCTCCCTTGTGGATGGTTAAGATGAAGTAGTATCCGGTATTCTACACTTTTATCCGATAGGTTTACGTATAGGCTTAATGGAAAAAGCTTATAATGGTTCATCACGGAGGTAATAGATGCATATCCTGCTAACCGGAGCGAATGGCTATATTGGCCGACGGCTCAAACATCAACTGATTGCCAATTCAGACCTAAGGTTGCGGTTGATGGTCCGAAATGTCAACAGCATTTCCGAATCAGCCAAAGAGCAGTGCGAAATAATTCAAGCCGATGTACTTCATCCACAGACACTTGATGCGGCACTTGCAGGGATAGATGTTGCTTATTATCTTATTCATGGATTAAATGAGACTAATTTTAGAGAGTTAGACCGCCAAAGTGCACAAAATTTTTTGGATGCCTGCATTCGTCAAAAGGTCAGAACCATTATCTATTTAGGCGGGTTAGGGGACAAAAAGACGGGGAGTGAGCATTTACTGAGTCGGATCGAAACAGGGGAAGTCCTCAGCTCCCGCCCCGACGTAGTGCGCTGTATATGGTTTCGTGCCGGTGTCATTATCGGTTCAGGGAGCGCAAGTTTCGAGATTATCCGTCATCTGGTTCAAAAACTCCCGATTATGATTACCCCAAAATGGGTCAGTACTATGGTAACCCCCATAGGAGTAGAGGATGTTCTCACGTATCTGCGAGCCGCACTTGATCTAGAAACAGCATCGAATCTGATGATCGATATCGGAGAGGAAAAAATGAGTTACGGAGACCTTATGCTTCGGGTAGCTTCAGCGATGGGGCTGAAGCGTTATCTTTTCCCGGTAAATGTCTTGACGCCAAAACTCTCATCATATTGGCTTGCTCTTTTTACGCCTGTCCCCTACAGTGTTGCCAGCTCTCTGATCGAAGGTCTAAGGAGCGAAGTGACGGTTACAAACAATCTGCGCCATGAATGGTTTGATATCAAAACCCATTCGCTCGAAGAAGCAGTGCATCAGGCGATACGTGAGATCGAATCTAATCAGGTATTAAGCCGATGGAGCGACAGCGGTGCAGGTACATGGGAAATCGATCATGCCCATGATCCTGCCGATGCGCTTTTTATGGACCGAAGAATTATTGATATCGGCATGATTGAACCTAAAAAAGTGTATGAGAGCTTTTGTTCCATCGGCGGTGAAAACGGATGGTACGGATATGACTGGCTGTGGAACATACGCGGATTCATCGACAAGCTCTTTAAAGGGGCTGGTACCAACCGCGGACGCAGAGATCCGAAAGTCTTGAGGTTGGGGGATAGTGTCGACTTTTGGAAAGTGGTGGATATAGTCGAAGATGAAAGGCTTTTGCTCTATGCTCAGATGAAGCTTCCCGGAAAAGCATGGCTTGAGTTTAAGATCCATCAAGGGAATCTGATCCAAAGTGCTTATTTCTATCCTTACGGCCTTTTAGGAAGGTTCTATTGGTATGCATTGATTCCTTTGCATTATTTGATATTTACTAATATGGCCACATCGATTATCGACAGAAGCAAGTTACCCTTTCATTCGTAGCAGCAATTTAACACTTACTCAATTCGCTCTTAAAGTAATCAAGTGCGCGCGTTGAGCTGGATTTATGATTGACGATCGGATGTGAATACCCCTGGATAGGATAGTTTATCAGAGATTTTTCATCCGATAAAAATTTAGTGGGAATATCACGTACCTCAGGTAAATAGGTTTTAGTATAGAGTCCGTTTTTGTCAAATTTAGCGCTTTGGATATAAGGGTTGAAAATCCGAAAATACGGCTGCGGATCGATCCCGGTTCCCGCGCACCACTGCCATGAGAGGATGTTGCTGGCTGCATCGTAATCCATCAGATGCTCTGCAAAAAACCGTTCTCCCCACTGCCACGGCAAGAGAAGATTTTTGGTAAAAAAAGAAGCGCAGATCATCCGTACACGATTGTGCATCTCTCCGCTCTCCAGCAGTTGCCGTATTCCGGCATCGATAATAGGGATTCCTGTATTCCCGGTGCAAAACGCCTCATAGAACTCATGATTTTCGATACCTCTGAAGGGATAACGGAAATTTTTCCATTCCAGATGGGGGAAGTGGTACAGCAACATTGCGTAAAATTCCCGAAAGATGAGTTGGCGAAAAAATGGTTCGCTATCAACTCCTTTCTGCTTTTGTACCATAAGCCATCGCAAGAGGGCACGAATAGAGATCGTTCCAAACCGCAGATCAATACCCAACCATGATGTCGCATTGAGCGCCATAAAATCACGATCCCTTTGATAATTTTCCAGTTTGTCTTCAAATCTGGCCAGTTTTTCTTCAGGAGATAGAGTCTGATGCTCGCTTAGCGGCTGGGGAAAAAAGCCAATAGCTTCCAAAGTGATAGGGAGAATCGTGTGTTTGTTTCTGTCAATGCTGTGGATTACAGAGCAATCAAAATCGATGCGTGTTTGTTTCGCCGGAAGCGATTCGGCCATATGTTCCGGTCGAAAGAGTGTTTTAGCACGGTTATAAAACGGGGTGAAAACGAGGTAGGGTGTCCCGTTATTTTTAAGCAATTCATCGGGTTTAAAGATATAGGTGTCGTTCAGATAGTTAAAAGGGAGTAGAAGTGAGACATCCCGGTCACGTTTGCGGGCATAACTATCATAATCACCGGATGCGCATACTTCATGAAAACTCTCTTGTTTTAAGAGCAGGGTAAAGACATCGATCGGTTTTCCATAAAAAATAGCCAAATCAAGCCCTCGTTCTTGCAATGCTGTTTTGAGTCGGATAAGGGCATTAAAAATAAAACCGATTCGGCGGTCATTTGCGGAGAGTTTTTCGAGTATATTGGTATCGAAAATAAAGATCGGGAGGACTTCCCCTTCAAGCGAGAGGAGAGGGTTGTCCTCTACTCTTAAATCGCGTCGAAACCACAAAATGCGACGCATTGCTATTTTCCGCTGCTAATGTGGGAACGGAGAGCCAGAGTTTTAGGGTAGGGGCTTAGAAATGTTTGTTCCAGAAGGTACTCCGTATTGTATTTTTTGGCGTAGAGATGGATTGTTGACAGGGGGACGATAAGGGGGATAATCTTATCCGTATAATCGTTTATTTGAGTGTGGAGTATCTCTTTTTCATTTTTAGTGAGATCGTTTTTGAAAAATCCGACCAGATGTTCAAGAACGTTACGCGTTTTTTTGATGGAGCTTTTACGTGCAATTGCAGTCTTGAATCCCAACTCATACATCCCAAACAATGTCTCAAACGCAAGATTATCACGATTGGCGACGATATTCCCAAGCTCTCGATAGAGCCGCTCGTCTTTGGACTGAAGCATGAATTTGTTTATGGTATGAAACCGAACCAAATCTCCTATGTTGGGAGAAGAGGTTTTGAGTTTTTCGATTGCTTCATAAGCGAACAGCTGCATAACAAAGTTTTCACGCAGCCATGCATCTTCGAGTCTCCCTTCCTCTTCCATCGGAAGGAGAGGATAGCGCTCACGGCAGATTCGTGCGAAAATACCGTCCTCTTTTCCCTCCACCATTCCATTGTCGAGATAGAGTTTGGCACTTTTCATCCCGCAACTGGGGGATTTAGATTTGAAAATAATCCCGCAAAGCGGTTGTGCTTCTAGTTTCGTGAGCTCATAGAGGCTGGTTTGCTCCAGGGCATCGGTAAGGTCTTTTTCCGATTTATTGGATATTACACGGATACTTTCACTTCCCTTTACGAGATGAACCGAAGGGCGGGGGGTTCCAAATGCGAGATGCTCTGGACAAAAAGGGACGAATTCGGCAAATTCACTCAGCTCATCCGTGATAAACCGATCCCGTTTATGTCCGCCGTCAAAGCGGATACTTTCTCCTAGTAGGCACGCGGATACGGCAATTTTCATGTTTTTTCCCTTCTCTCTTTGATCCGTCGATGGTTCTGTTTTTATCAATGATACCAAGTTTCAGATTATGTACCTAATGGACAATCAATGCTTAGCGGTAGTATCGCTATCCCATTCTAAAGCTAACATCCTTTTTATCTACGGCTTCATTGTTTTTAATATCATAAATCCCCTCAAAACTAAAGGGAAACTGACCGTTGAACTCACCGATACGGGCACCGGTAGCCGTTGTTTCGGCATAGTAGTAATCTTTTCCGTTGATACGGAGTCTGGCATTGAGAAAGGGAATTTCGGAGGTATCGTTAACATGAACAACGACAAAGACATGATGGCGGACATAGACAAACCGGTAATCGATCCCTTTTTCATTAAGCAGTGACGCGAAGAGATTCGATTTATCATCACAATCGCCCCAGTTTGAACGAACTACATCCAGTGCATTACGGCTGGTATAGTCCGTTTTATAGGGGATATGGGTGACATAATCAAACAGTTTTTGAGCTTCGCATCCATCATCACCGTTGCATCCTTGCGTAAGACGTGTTGCAAGGCTTAAGAGTTCCCCTTTTTTTGCCAGATTGGTTTTAATAACCATACCGTTGAGTTCAATAATACCTTTGTCAAAAGGAGTGACAACTTCATTTAAATGCTTAGGAAGATAAGGACGAAGATCCCGCGTTTCAATAAAAGTGATCTGCATACCTGCATAGACGAATAAGGTAACAACGCTGCCAACGATTAAAAGGTTTATAAAACTGGCTTTTGACTTAATAGAGGCTGGCTGAGCAGAATGCAAAGCGGCTGAGCGGATGATCTCGCGATAAAGGATTACACCCAATAGCATCAAGACTAAGATCTTTATTCCGAGATTTTCCATGTTTGATTTCCAGGTTGCTATTGAATCTATAAATGTTTGGCGTTCTGAAGCAGCATGGGAAAAAAATACCAAAGTGCTTCAAATATGGTGTTATTTTAACATGAAGTTGTGACATGCTAATTTATTTATGTATGATGATTGCATTGGCGAAAGTATTGTTTGTGTAGGGAAAAATTGGAGCTGATTTGGTTGCGGAAACAGGATTTGAACCTGTGACCTTCGGGTTATGAGCCCGACGAGCTACCGGACTGCTCTATTCCGCGACATAAAAGTGGTTGTAAAAGTAAGTGTTTTTAAATATTAGAAGAGATAATATCTAGGATTGGTTGCGGAAACAGGATTTGAACCTGTGACCTTCGGGTTATGAGCCCGACGAGCTACCGGACTGCTCTATTCCGCGGTATAAAAGGTGGATGGGGAGGAGGGATTCGAACCCCCGAATGACTGGACCAAAACCAGTTGCCTTACCGCTTGGCGA
>NZ_JAQTQR010000035.1 GCF_028712165.1 Sulfuricurvum sp.
TCTTGACAAATTCCAAATATTTTATTGATAATTGTTACTTACCAAAAGCCAATCGAGATTCATATTATGATTGTACTCAAAATAAGTCTATGACAAACGTAGAATTTGACGGGTTGACACATCGTTTGCACGCGACACTCGATAATCTTACTCCGGGGGTCACTTACCATTTTAAAATGGCGATTGCGGATACGGCTGATGCTCAGTGGGACACAGGGGTATTTGTTAATAAAATCATGGGGATTCGTGGACCGCAGCTGTGTTATGACTACGCGTACAAACAAAACAACCAGTATATAACCAACAAAACATACCTCAATCAAACACCTCAAATCGACAGTCCCGTTTTCCCTAATACCGTCGTTCCGGTTTCGATATACATCAAAAATGTGGAAACCTCAGAATTGACAGCACAAAATATAAAAATGAATATTAATGATATCAACACAAGTCAAGCAATATATTCAGCAAATACGGTAAGCCTTATCGCCCCTAATCAGCTCTCAGCAACACCGATTCCGGATGGTTCGAACGGCATGAGTGTGGCGGATAGCTATATACATGATATTCCGATCGGAGAAATAAAATCGAATGAATATTTCTTTCTGAACTATGCTTTGATGCCTTCGGTCAATATGCTAAAAATGCCTATTAATGCAATATTACATTACGAGTTGGAAATAGAAGGGCAAATAATTCCGGGTAATGAAGTTTTGGGTACCGATATACCGATGTGTGCGGGTACAATTTCATATCAACCGGTGCCGGGTATTTTCAATATGGTAGACAAACAGTTGAATACAACGACTTTAGCAGCTGGTTCGACAAACGTTAAATACAATCTTCCGACCCAAGTAGCAAATCGTCCGACACAGATGAAAATTGTCTCATTTGATCCGGTTCATTTAAATACGGTTAAAGCGACCGATGGGGCTGTAGCAGTTGAGATGATTGACGTAAGTGGTTATTTTGATATAAATACCTCATGTGCAAATCCGAGCAGCGCAATTACCCCGAGAGCATGGGTACAATTTGGAAGTTATGATTTCAATACGACCAATGTCAATTTTGATAAATCCCTTTTGGGTACGGGTATGAATACCGGTGTGACCGAAAGTCAGTTTTATAATCAGGTACGTGAAAATGTGGCATACCGTATGAGCTATAACCTCGATGACAACAATGGATCGGTTCAAATTCAGACATTGGCAAACGGAAGATCAAAACTATTGAATTTCACAACGTATGCAGGAGAGCCGTGTATGCAAGATATTGACGGCAACCCGAATAGTCAAGATACCGTTCCTCAATGGTGCGGAAGTAATGGTACCGGCGGAGGTACAGGAATGACGCCTGCAGAGTTACAGACATGTATGGAATGTATCTACGGAATGAAAACACGGGTGGTATGTTCACGTGATAATTTTGCTATCCGTCCTGAAGCATTCAATGTGCAGATCAAAGATACAAACGGATCGATTCCTGTTCCTGCTGATGCAAATATTTCGGCAGGGTATATGTACCGTTTTGATGTCAATGCGACAAACCATGTCGATTTGACTCCAACGCCTGGCTATGTCGCTTCGTTTAGCAGTGATCAAGGCACTGCTGATAGAAATGTTACGCTGGCATGGTCGCCTAACGGGCACGTTGTTACCGGTTGTAATGATACGACAAGTCCTTATCTCGATTTTTATTTCATTGACGGGCAAATCAGCAATCAAACACGCAATCAAAATAATGTAGGAAGATATGTATTGCAGGCAAGAGATAAAAAATGGGCAGCTGCAGACCAGGCTCCAATGGACCATCATATCGGAAACACGAATTGGATCGCAGGAGATGATTGTGCATCGGGAAGTGAAGTACCTCTCTATGATGCGGTCAATAATACGTATTACCAAAATATGGTTGGATGCACTATTTCTTCAAACCATTTGAACCACAATAACGGAGCCCAATACAACGATTACAATCTAACTGTTCATCCATATAAATTCGGGATGGTTGGAAAATTTAGTATTGGAGATGAAAATCTTTCTACCGTCCCACCTACACCAAATATAACACTTAATACTGGTGATTATAAATTTGTATATATGGCAGATGTCAATAATACAGATGAGATGAACATGTCGGTTCGGGGTGATTATCAGATTACGGCACAAGGGGCAACCGGCGGTGCATTGAGCAATTTTGTCCGTCAATGTTATGCAAATGACCTAAATATTACACTTGCGCGTACCCACAGTAGAGATCAACTGTTGGCAAATTACCAGGCTCGTTTCAGTGACAAGAATGTTTCGACAGGCGTAGTTTTGGAAAATGAAGATACAGCGATCATTCCATTCCAGAATCAATGGTTACGAACCGTTAGCGATAACAACTTTACCAAAGACGGTGCGGGGACGCTCAGTACAGAAGTTCGGCTTAATTATGATCGAAGTAATACTGTATTAGTAAATCCGATTAGTGTTACGTATGGAGATTTTAATGTCAGTTGTGCAACTACGACAGATTGTGAACATCGTGCTGATGGCCTTGTAGCCCATGAACCGACCGGTAATACTGCTACAGGATTTAGAGTTGATCACTATTATGGGCGGGCACAAGGTCAGTATACCCGTATCCGTTCAGTGCAAGGTCAACCAAATGCAGTAGGAAATGTCCGTGTCAACTTTGAGATATTTTGTGGACTTGAGGGTGCAAACAATTGTAACCCTTTGAATCTTGCTAACCCATTACAACTTCCAAGCGGAAAATTGGCATTACAGGGAGATGATAAGTATTGGTACCTAAACCTAGATCATAATGACACAGATCCAACGAATGCAGTAAATCATGCCGATCGATATCTTATTCCTTACGGTAGAGGCGATTTAGATTTAACGACGCCAGGAACAATTAAAGTTGTCAATCAAGTAACCATCTCACAGGTAGAGCAAAATGCAACAAATAACATTGTTGTAAGCGGAACAAAAACAGGCTTTGAACGCTACGGAGTAAATTACAATGGAAATAATGGTTATCCGTATACGGTAGTGATCCAAAATTATGCGTCTCCTTGGTTGATTTATAACCCTCCAGGTGATGTCATTAATGTCAACAGTAACGAGTACATGCTTGAATTTAATAAAGAGAGCGGATGGATCGGGGAGAGCAACTCGAAAGGATCTACCGATAACGATGCCGCGATCAATTCCAGTAGGAGAATCATGTGGTAAGACGTAATGCTTTTACGCTGATTGAAGTCTTGATGGCGTTGATTATCATCGGTATCACTGTGCTTACGGTGCCCATGATTATCCAAGTAAATGCCAAAAACACAGAGGGAAGTTTGAATCAGGAAGCAGTATTTGCAGCGTCGGCAAAGCTTCTTCAGACATTGAGCTTTCCCTGGGATGAAAATGCAACCAATGCTGAATTAGCGGCAGAAGGTGCCGATGTCATGGCAGGAGTAGTTAATATCCCTCAAAGTGCTGATACTGCTCCCGCTCTGGATGTTACTCCTTTAAAAGATAGACCCGAATTTGTCAGTCGGAAAACACGACGAGACGGTTTTGGACAAGAGATTAATGTGTCAAATATCGGGAATGACAATCTGAGCGTGTTGGTACGAGGGATTGATGATTTCAATGGGCAAGTTTCGGATTTAGCAAATGATAAAAATATTTCAGGTGCAGTAATTGATACTGCTGCAGGATACAAAGCAAATTACACTATGCTTACAACGGTTAGTTATGTCAGTGATCAACTAGATGCTGCAGGTGGAACAATCGATTATAGTGCTGTCAATCCTTTTGGTGCAAATACTTTCGTACTTTCAAATGTTCCGGTAGCCAGACCTACAAATTTACGTATGGTGAGTATAACTATACGTGGTCGGGATGAAGATAATGACGGAAATCCGGATGTGATCAGTATTTTAAATGCCTATGCTGCCAATATTGGTGAAACTAAACCTTTTAAAAGAAGATACTAATGAAAAAAGTAAGATACGCTTTTACGATGATTGAACTTTTGATTGTTATCGTCATTATTGGAATATTGGCTAAATTTGGAACGGAATTGCTTTTGCGAATATATGAAGATTATGTAGTCGGTACAGTTAATAACCGTTTGTTATCCCATAGCGAAGTAGCTGTTACACAAATAGCGAATCGTTTACAATACCGGATTCGCGAATCGATGGTTGTTCATCAAAATGGGAATATTGCTCCGATTGCAAATGCTGTTGATGTGAAAGATGCCGGAACAGCTTTTGAATGGGTCGGATATGACGTTGATGGGATGAGAGGGGACAAAGGGGTAACACCACCTACTTGGAGTGGTTTTATCGATGTGGATAATGCTGCCCGATCAACTACAAATCTAGTTTCTCCGGGCAGTGACTGGAACCGTATTACAAGTGTAATTACATCTCTTTCACCAAATGGGGTTGTTGCTCCGGCCCTCTTTTTTGTAGGCGATGATTCGATACATGTTATGAATGGTTTTGGATGGCTAGGTGCCTTAGGAACACAAAATGGCAATATGCATCCGATCCGTGTGGGCGCAGGAGTCGATCAGTTTGCCCCTACAGTCGGTAACTTCTCAGGAATAAATGTATATGAGTATTATCGTTTAGCATGGACGGCATATGCAGTAGAGCTTTTCGCAGATCCTATCCCGTCGGATCCTAACAGATTAAGTCTTCGATTATGGTACGGGTACCAGCCATGGAATGGAGAAACCTATAATCAAGGGACAAAACAAACTCTTATGCAAGGTGTCACTTCTATAGCATTTGCCACTATCGGTGACACATTAAAAGTTCAAGTGTGTGTAGGTGATAGTAAACTCTCAGGTGGAACAGGAGCATTTTCAGTATGCAAAGAAAAAACTATTTATTAATAAAACGCCCCGGATTTGCCATGATCATGGCAATCTTTATGATGGTTCTAATAGGTGGGATGATGGCTGCAGCAATCTCTATGTCCAGTATTTCAAACAACAGAACACAAGATGATTATTTGCATGAACAAGCGCAGTTGTTGGCACGTAGTGCAACAGAGTATGCTATTTTAGCTATTTCCGGACATGAAGTAAATGCAACTCAAGGTTGTATTAATACGATTAATATGGATTATCCAACAGCCGCAAACCCTATGTTTAATATAAACGTTAATATGCAATATATACTTTTTTATGATAATGCAGCAGGAGTGCGTACAAAATACAATAATTGTAACGACATAACAGGTACAGCTGGAGTAGCACAGACGGTTGAGTCGAATGGAACGATACTAATGGATGTAACGGTAACCAGTGGTACTGATTTAAATATTACAGAACCGATACGCTATACACGGAGAACAATTCAAAAATTATAATATTATATTTTCTTTTGAAAAGATGTATTATGTAAGTAAATTTTCCCCTTGTTGGGGGAAATAGCAGTATATTGTATAGAAATTTAAAGTGCTAGCTGTGCGATTTTTGCAAGGACGTCTTTCTCACGTACAGGTTTCATCAAAAATCCGTTAGCACCGCACTCTAACGCTTCCCCTTTTTTAGTTTCATCTGTTGTGAGAACGATAACAGGAAGCTGGCGAAGTGTCTCATCTGCACGGATAACCTTGAGCATCTCGATACCACCCATTACCGGCATGATAATGTCAAGCAAGATAATGTCGATATCGTTTTGAGACTTGAGTACACCGATTGCATCAGCTCCGTTTTTAGCTTCTACAACTTGTGAAACATTCGGGGTTTTCATTAGCATGGTTTTAAGTAGTTTGAGGTTGATCATATCATCATCAACAGCAAGTACTTTAAGTTTTTTCACATCCATTGTAGGATTTCCCCAATCTTAAATAAATTTTTCAAAAACAAGACGGAGTAAGTCTTTGTTAACGATATTTTTGATGATTTCATGTACATACATAGCGTCGTTCTCATCCGGTGCGACACTTGGGTCAATTAGCATGACAAGCGATGTATCACTATCATTGGATCGAATTATATCATACAGATCCTTGAGATTTAACTCGCGTAATGTTTTATCAAATAATGCAAGTTTATAGCGATGATCTTTTAGCTCGCTCATGAATTGATCGGCTGTACTAACACTTTTATAAGTGTAGCCCAAGTCATCTAAAATACGTACAAAGAGTTTCATCTCCAAAGTATTTTGTTTAGCCACTAATATATCTGCATCATAAGCCGATTGACGAATCTCAGGAGCACTGATTTCAGAAGCCGGTGCAATTTCTTCTTCTTGAAGATCTGTTGTGACATCTTCATCCAATATAACTTCATCATCAATGACAGTTTCAGCGGTATTTACATCAGTTACCTCTGTACTCTCATCGACACTTTCCGGTAGAGATTCAAAAGACTCTTTCAATGGTTCTACAAAAGATTCTGTTTGTGATCCGACTTCTTCAGCAGATTCAGCCGGCAAAGATATGTCATGAACGGATTTTGGAACGGATTTAATGTCAATAATTTTATGCGATAAGAAATTATTGAGCAATGAAATGATTTCAGCACGTACTAACGGTTTAGTGGTATATTCATCCATTCCGGCAGCCAAGAATCTCTCACGGTCACCTTTAAGAGCATTTGCGGTTAGTGCGATAATAGGGATATGATGTTGGCCATAATCCTCTTCAAAATCCAAAATTTCTTGTGTCGCTTCGATTCCGTCGAGTACCGGCATTTGGATATCCATGAAAATGATATCAAAAGTACCGTTTTTACGTTTTTCAAAGGCTTCTAGACCATTTGAAGCTATTGTTATATCTAAACCGAGGTCTTCAAGTGTACGTCGAATCAGTTTTTGGTTGATGATATTGTCTTCCGCGACCAAAGCGGATGCAGCAAATTTAGAGTTTTTCTCATCGAATTTTTTGCGTCGGGTTGCTTTTTGTTTACGGTTACTGAACGCTTCGGCATCATAAGCTTCCAGCGTTACACGAATCTTAGAACTGTTTAACGGCTCGTAAAGGACTTTGAAAATTTCGATTCCCATAGAATCGATTTTTTTCATATAGTACGATTTGGTGATAAGGACTAATTGCTCCTGCGTAGTTGCATAAGCAAGGATGTCATTCTCATTGGTATAGTCATTGTCGATAAACAACAGATCGTAGTTGACTTGACGTTCAAGCATTTTAAGCTCATCAAGCTCATGGAAGGTTGTATAGCTGACACCGAAGTAGTCCAAATACTCTTTAAGGTAAGTATTTTGGAGTTTTTTCTTGCTGTTACTTTCGAGTATGACCGCATTGATATTTGAGAATGAACCTTTAAGCGGTTCGTTGAGTGTTTCGATCTCTTCAAATTCGAGGGTAAAGAAGAATGTGGTTCCATTGCCCGGTTCGCTTTCAAGATCAAGTTTTGATCCCATAAGCTCAACGAAACGGCTTGAAATGGTAAGACCCAATCCGGTTCCGCCGTATTTACGTGTAATCGATGTATCCGCTTGTGAGAATGCTTCAAAGATACGAGATTTTTGTTCACTGGTAACACCGATTCCATTGTCTTTTACTTGGAAACGGATACGAGCACGATTTAAGGTATCAGACTCTACGCGGCGAATGTCGACACTGATCGCCCCGCCGCTGTTAGTAAATTTGACGGCATTACTGAGGAGATTGATAATAACCTCTTTGATTTTAGTCGGATCCCCTTTGAGCGGACGTTCAAGACTAGGATCGACGTAGCAGGCAAGGTCGATATGTTTTTCAGATGCGCGAACACCATAGACTTCAACAGCACTTTCAAACTCATCCATCGGATTAAAGACAATCTCTTCGATTTCAAGTTTATTGCTTTCGATTTTTGAAAGGTCAAGGATGTTATTGATAATTTCGAGAAGATTTTCAGAACTTTTTTCGATGATATCGATAAATTCGCGTTGCTCATCATGTAATTCTGTATCTTTTAGAAGTTCGGTAAATCCAACAATCCCATTCAGAGGTGTACGAATCTCATGAGACATATTGGCCAAGAACATCGATTTGGCTTCGGAAGCTTCCATCGCATATTGCTTATCGTTAAGTGTCTGCTCAATGATACGTTCAAGCAATGCATACGCTTGCGCGGTACCCGCTGCAGTATCAAGATTGATGGTGTGGCTGAGTGCTTCGGCTTCACTGTCATGAGTATCTTCAGCAACACGTTTGAGGACTGACTCAAGGTTTTGGATATTTTTGGTAATCTCAGCAGAGAGGAAGTAGCCCAACACGGCAACTAAAACAGCTAATATCCAGACGAAAATTGCAAGGATGAGGAGGCGAACTGCATTATGCTGAATCGTTAAAGCCCGATTATCCATTGCTTCGATAAGAATTTTTTGGGCACCGTCAATGGCATCAATTTTTTCAGAGATCATTGCAAACCAGATACCCGATTGAGTTGGATATTTTCCGGTAGCACTTACTTGTAAGATTCCGCTACGTTCTGTTGTGATATCTTGATAGAGTTCAGTGTTGTCTTCGCTAAATAAGGATGCTTTGAGTTTGGCTTGGATATTTTTATCACTCATCCCTTCAATCGTAAACATATCGGCTTTACTGATAAGTGCAGTCCATTTGTCTAACTCATCACTGCTTAGAGGAGTTGCACGCGACAGAAGATAGGTAATATAGTCGCGTTCGATGCTGCTGTACTCACTTGCACGAACGAGGGATAGATACGTAGATGAAAGGGCGTTAATCTCTTCATCGAAATGAAGTTCTGCCAATTCGGCAAGTTCAGAAATCAGCTTTTCTTGCGATTTACTGTAAATATCTGAAAAGACTTGATCAAAATTAGCTTTTTGAGAGTCAACGATAGGACGTGTTTGATTAAGCTGATTTTGGAGTTTGGCGACAACAGCATTCAGAGAGGCTGTTTTTTCACTTTCAGCATTGCTGCTGTGATCCATTGAAGTTAGGAATTTTTCATAAGCAGCAATTTTCTCATCAACGATAAGACGTTGCGCTTGGAGTGATTTTAAAGTCGCTGGAGAAGCATTCCCCATATACATTACGGTCATTCCGCGTTCACGAGAGAGATTGTTGATCAATTCGGTGAGCTGCTTATTTCCCTCCAGTCTAACTTGAAGTTGTCCAGCACCTTTATAGCTGCTATAGGAGTTATAAACAAAGTAACTGGCAACAGTGAAAAGTATCAGAATCGGTAAGAGACTGATGAGACGAAGTCGATTTCTAAGTCCTAATTGCATGGGATATCCTCTATGTCCTAAAATTATAGTTGTTCAAGAAAACCGTTGAGCCGTTTGGAAGCTTTTTTTGCTTCCTGCGCGTCATTGGTTAGCGACAAAATTGCCAATTCATCCGAAATTTCGCTCAACCGGAGATTGTCACTGATTCCTTTGAGTTGAGCGGCTGTTCGTTTCCATGAATGGGTATCAAATGCACCGATAGCTGCCAAAATTTCTTGCCCGGCTTTGAGTGCATCATGCTTGTATTCATGAATTAACTCATCAAAGAAATCCTCTTCAATACCAAGTTGTCCGGCAATAAATACTTTATCATAATTGAGGGATTTCACCGGAACGCTTGCTAAAGCATTCTCGTCGTTTACGTCTTCCGAAGTTAAATCAATCTCTTTTTCATCTTCAAAGAATTCAGTCTCTGTCATATCAGATAAGTTTTCTTCTGTATCATCGGTAGAGTCAGCAATAGTGAGTTCTTCTTCTTGAATTTGCAACGGCTCGTCATGTTTAAGGGTAAATTCGTAAATATCATCATCCGATGACAAATCCGTAGCGGTAGGAGCAGCAGCAATTTTTGTTTCAACCGGAATCTTGGCCGCAATCTCTTCTTGAACCGGTGCAGGTTCTTTCCCCTCTAATTTATTAATAATGGCGTAGAAATATTTGAGGTTAGCCTCTATTTCAATCGGGTCAATTGATGTGTTAATGATACTGAGTGTTTCAAAAGCGTCTTCAATGCGTAGATTGGCGGCAACACCTTTAAGTTTATGAGAGAGGATTTTAATATTGTTAGTATCCCCTTTTAAGACTGCTTCAAAAAGTTCGTCTTTAAATTCATAAGATTGTTGAATAAAATCGCCGATAAATTCTAAAATCAAATCAACAGGAAGACCTAATTCGTGTGCTGCAACATTTGGGTCAAAACGATATGATTTATCAACTTTAAGATTGTCGATGAACTCTTTTTCAGCTTTACTGTAATGAACATCACCAAGCATTGGACGTTCAGGTTCAGCAGGGGTTAAAGAGATCTCTTCATGGAGTTCTGTATCGGTTAATGGAAGAGTAAGTTTTGTATATAAGTCTTCTATCGGTTCAGGTGGTGTTTCAAAACTGCTTTCAGTATAAGAAGGGATATCTAATGTTCCGGGTTCACTAAGAGGAGTAGGTGTAATATGCTCATAGTTAGGTAAAGATGAGGAAACAGTCGGAGTAATAGGCGCTTTTTCTTCATGAGGCGTTGAAACAACTTCAGGCTGAAGTTTTGGTGTGATGATATGAGGTTTAATATCATCGCCACTGATTGACTGGATGTGCGTCATATCAATCATATAGCCGTTTTGAGAAGGTTCGGCAGACAAGTAAAAATTATGTACCTGTAGAGTACAGGAGAAGGTGCGTCCATTCCCGTGAACTATAGCGGAACGGGCTTCAGAATCGGCATGGAGTAAAAAATCAATCCAACCGAAACTTTTAAAATTATGAATGTATCCCGGCTCTTTGGCGAATAAGTCGGCTACATCGGCACATACTCCTAATAATTCTTCTAGAGTAGCGTAATTGAGAAGCTTCAGCCCCTCTTCATCGATACCTATAAATTCGTGTTTATGATTGTAAAATAACACTCATTCCCCCTATTGTTCTTGTTCAAGCATTTTTTTGTATAACGCGGCAGTCTCTTCAATATTTTTTCGGGATGCGGGCTTTCGAGCAGCCATATATCCTTTAACCTGACCATTTGTGTCATAGGTCGGAGTAACTTCCGTATCTACCCAATAATAACGGCCGTCTTTTCTAAGGTTTTTAACCAAACCGTGCCAAATGCTACCGGACTGGATAGTTTTCCACATTTGCTCGAACCCTGCCTTAGGCATATCAGGATGGCGGATAATGTTGTGAGGCTGACCGATCAGTTCTTCAACATTGTAGCCGGAGATTTCGCAAAATTTCCGGTTGGCAAACGTAATGACCCCATTAAGATCCGTTTCACTGACAATAGCACGCCCATCAAAAAGATATTCTTCATCGATTGGTATAGGTTTTTCCATCATTTGACCCCTTAGCTAAAAAACTGCTGAAAACACAATCCGTGGAATATGGCATAAACTCCATAAAAGATTACTTAGATATCTCTTCTTGATAACAATTTTGGATATTTTTTGCATCTTTTGCCCCGATTAGTTCCTGAAGAGTCTCAAAATCGCTTTTTGCAATGGCTTCAAAGGTTCCGTAATATTCAAGGAGTTTATGAATTTTTGCTTGGGAAATTCCATGTGTGGAAAGGAGTTTTGAGTGTTGATCGAGTTTTAGTTTGCTTTTTTTGTGGAATGTAATGGCACTTCGATGTGCTTCGTCACGAAGCATTTGGACAAATTGGAGCCGTTTATCGGTGCCCTCGAGTCGCAAGGTATCGTCGTCGGTATGGAGAATATCACGTGCGGAACCTTTTGCCCGGTGTGCTTTTGCATCAATTTTCTCTTTACTGATAGCAATAACGTCAAGGTGAACTCCATGCGAGTTGAGCAAATCAACCGCTAATATGCGTAATGTTTCCCCTCCGTCAAGCACCCAAAGATCAGGCGGAGGATTATCCGCAAATCCTTCGATTCGACGACGCAGCATTTCAGACATCTGCCCGTATTCGTCATGGCTCTGCAGATGAAAGGTACGATATCCTTTTTTATCAAAATGCCCGTTATCATAAACGACCATAGCTCCAACGGGTGCAGTACCCCCAAAATGAGAGTTATCGAATATTTCGATACGCCTTGGGAGCGTATCGAGCTTGAACAGCTCTTGTAGGGTGTATAAAAGTGATTCGTTGGAGGGTTGTTGTGTGCGCAGCAGCTCATATGCATTGGTGAGGGCAAGATCGATCAACTCTTTTTTCCCTCCTCGTTGAGGTATTTCAATGGACGCTTTTTTTCCGAAGAGAGTAGTGAGATGATCGCGAACCCATTCACGGGATTCAAATGGATGAGCGGTTAAAATAGGGGCAATAATAGGGGGGATTTCGTTTCCATAAAATCCTATCAATGTCCGTTCATAGGCTTCATCAAGAGAAAATGAGAGGCTCAGTGGGAGAAAATCGTGGGTACTGGATGCGACTTTCCCCTCGCGGATAAAAAGTCGAAGTATACAGGCCCGTGTTTCATTCAGTGCAATGGCAAATACATCATAGTTTTCATTCGAAGCCATATCGATTTGCGAGGTGAGCTCACTTTTGCTGATCCTCTCAATCCGATCTCTTAAGACAAGTGCCTCTTCAAAACGGAGCGATTCGGAATAAAATTCCATTTTTGTTTCGAGCTGTTTGATAAGACGCCGTTTGTTTTGAATCCACTCGATCCCCTGCGTGACCATTGGCAGATAGGTTTCGCGGGGGATGGGAAATTCACAGGGAGCAAGGCATTGTTCCATCTGATAAAACAAGCACCCTTTTTTCCCCTTCAGACAGCTTTTCTTCTGTACCAGCTTTAGCAGTTCATAGAGGGAATCGAGAATATCCCGTGCCCCTACCGAAAATGGACCGAAATAGCGGACGCCTTTACCTTTGATGATTTTTCGGGTGAGTTCAAATCGGGGATATTTTTCCTCCATATCGACGTAGAGGTAAGGGTAGGTTTTATCATCGCGAAGAAGAATATTGTATTTGGGTTTGAGCTGTTTGATAAGAGAATTTTCTAAAATGAGGGCGTCGTGCTCATTTTCGACAATGATGTAATGCAGTCCTACCGTTTCGGAAAGCATTTTTTGAATTCGTAAGGATAATGTCATTTTAGGTGAGAGTGTCGGAGTGAGATTAAAATAGCTTTTAACCCGTTTAGAGAGATTTTTTGCTTTTCCGATGTAGAGAATTCTCCCTTTTTCATCGAGGTATTGATAAATTCCCGCTTGATGCGGAAGGGAGCGAATTTGATCAAGCATAGCAAATCTCTTAATGAGTAATTTATTCAAGCTATTATAACATCCCCATAGAAGAAGATGAGGGGATTAAATGGCAAAAAAAATAACTATTGCCTTATGCGCCGTCGCAATCGCGGCATTATTAGGCGGATGTGGCTATAAAGCGCCTCCGTATTATTCGAAACCTCAGCCGAAAGAGAACTCTACCGGTGCGTTATGATGTAGTAATTATCGGTTCGGGTGTAGCAGGACTGTATACGGCAATTGCACTGCCAAAAACGATGAAAGTTTTGGTTATCAACAAATCCTATCCCTGGGAATGCAATACCTATTATGCCCAAGGGGGTGTAACAACGGCGTATGATGATACAGATATTGAGCTACATATTCACGATACCCTTGACGCGGGGGCGGGAATGTGCAATACCCAAGCGGTTCGAATGATGAGCGAGCATTCGCAAGGGGTAATCCATGATCTCATCGATCGCGGCTTCGGATTTGATAAAGACGAAGACGGAAATTTACTCTATACCAGAGAAGCTGCCCACTCGCGCAGCCGTATTCTCCATGCCGGAGGGGACGCCACGGGGCGGCATTTACACTTTTTCCTACTCAACCAAAACCCCCATCCGATGCTCAGCGATGCAACGGTAGTCGATTTATTGATCGAAAACAATCAATGCTGCGGCGTCGAAGTGATCAATGAAGGCAAACGCCGACTCATTTATGCGGATAACGTTGTTATTGCCAGCGGCGGTGTCGGATCGCTGTATGAGTACCATACCAATGCTTCGACGATTAGCGGTGATCTGCATGGGATTTGCATTGAGAAAGGGATAAAACTCGAGTCAATGGAGATGATGCAGTTCCATCCGACTGTTTTTGTGGCGAATAACTGGGCACGTAAACAGCTCCTTTCCGAAGCACTCAGAGGAGAGGGGGCGCATGTTGTCGATGAAAATGGATACCGCTTTTTATTTGAGTACGATCCGCGTGGTGAACTCGCACCTCGTGATATCGTCAGCCGGGCTATTTACGATTACAAACAGCGAAGCGGAAAACAAGTGTACCTCTCATGCGAAGATTTTGAGAGCGAATATTTCAAAGAGCGCTTTCCGAATATTTACAAATCATTGAACGATATGGGATTTCATCTCCCGAAAGATCGGGTTCCGATTTCCCCGGCCTTCCATTACGCGGTAGGGGGGATTAAAACCAATATTGACGGAAGTATACCGGGGCTGAGAGGACTTTATGCTGCCGGAGAAGCAGCTTCGACAGGAGTGCATGGGGCTAACCGATTGGCGAGTAATTCTTTATTGGAAGGTCTTGTTTTTGCACAAAAAGCTGCAGAATCCATCTTGGCACATCCGCTTAAAAGTTGTGACGGTCATTTTGAGATATCAGAAGAAGTACTTGAATTCCCCGAAGATAAAGAAAAAAAAGATGCTCTACGCCACATTATGTGGGATAACGTTTCGATTGTCCGAACCACAAAAGGGTTACAGTATGCCAAAGAGGCAGTTGAAACGATGCTCAGGGAAAAAATCGGAAGATTATTGCGTCTTCGTCTTTTAAGTGCACTAGCGATTATTGAAGGAGCTTTAAACCGTACCGAATCGATAGGTGTCCATTTTATGAACGAAGGAAATAAAAAATGATAGCTCAAGCGTCCGAACATACGGCGTTGAATCTTGCCGCACATCCGTTCGGATGGCTATTATTGATTATTTTTGTCGTAGGGTATTATTTTATTGCCGTAGAAGAAAAATATCATCTTGATAAAGCGAAACCGGCCCTTTTTATCGGCACGCTTATGTATGTGTTAATCGGAGGATACTATTTTATAAATGGGGTAGATTTTACCCCTTTTGAAGCTGCTATTGACCACCTTATTTTAGAAATTGCAGAGATATTTTTCTTTTTATTTGTAGCGATGACATTCATCGAAGCCTTGATCGAACGTGGGGTATTCGGTGCTTTACGATCGAAGTTGATTGCCAAAGGGTACGGTTATCGTGAACTTTTTTGGATTACCGGATTACTTGCATTTTTTATCTCACCGATAGCGGATAATCTGACGACGGCACTCATACTTTCCACCGTTTTACTGACGATTGACGGGAAGGATAAAGCATTTTTAGTCCCAAGTGCGATCAATGTTGTCGTCGCTGCCAATGCCGGTGGAGCATGGAGCCCCTTTGGAGACATTACGACGCTTATGGTATGGGCAGCGGAAAAGGGGGCATTTGTTGAATTTCTTTATCTTTTTCCGGCAGCATTTTTTGGATGGCTCGTCACGGCATTTTTATTGAGCCGATATGTTCCCGATCTTGATCCGAATAAAGATGGTGATCCTGATGCAGCTTCAAAAATTGAAATTCTCAAAGGGGGAGAAGTTATTATCGGTATCGGTGCTTTAACCATTGCATTAGCGGTTATCGGTAAGCAGGTAATGCATTTGCCTCCGATGTGGGGAATGCTTTTCGGACTCTCAATTTTGCAGCTTTATATGTATCGTCTCCAAAAAAAGCACAAGCAGGATGTCAGTATTTTCCAGGCGATGAGTAAAATAGAAAACAATACACTGCTTTTCTTTTTCGGTATTCTGGCCGCGGTCGGGGCTCTTCATTTCGTAGGCTTTTTAACCTATGCCGCAGAGTTATATGAACGATTTGATCCGACTGTCGTTAATATCGGAGTGGGCTTCCTTTCGGCAATCGTAGATAACGTTCCGGTGATGTCGGCCGTTCTTAAAGCGAATCCGGCAATTGATCAGGCTCAATGGATGCTGGTGACGATGACCGCGGGTATCGGGGGATCGTTGATCAGTTTCGGAAGTGCAGCAGGTGTCGGAGTGATGGGAAAAATGCCCGGGATTTATACGTTTGCATCCCATATAAAACTGGGATGGACCGTATTATTAGGCTACATTGTATCGATTGCAATATGGTACGTTCAGTTCATCGTATTGGGATACTACTAACAAAACGACAACGAAATTTTAGTGAATAATAATTTTGACATTATCCGATTTTGTCCGCATTTTCAACCACGCTTCGATTTTTTCGCGATCATTTTGGCTTATCCGTTTTTTGGCATCGCCATTGAGAATCAGGCGGGTTTCACTGATATTATGTTCTGCTGCCAGTGGATCATAATTTTCTGAGAGAATAACATTGTGCACTTTCGGGAAAAGTGTTTGAAGCTCGTTCGGAATGGCGGTATAGTATTCACGGTTATGGGATAAAAGCTGTATTTTTTCTTTTAACTGAGTAATTTTTTTCTCTTTTTCTTGAAGATCCGCTTTTGTATTTCGATACAAATCAGCGACGATATCGGCTTTTAGCGTTGATATATCAACTCCTTCCTGTTCACCGTTTTGATAAACTTTGAGTTTGGCATTTTCTAAACCGGCACTTCCTAGACGCGCACTTATGTTGTTCAGTTCACTTTGCGGAATATAATCTCCAATCAAAAATACTTTTACTTCTTCTGTTTTCGGATCAATTTTTACCTGAGCCACATTGGTATTTTTAAAATTCAGTTGCTCATTCACAAAAGCGGATGCTTTGGCTTTAAAAACCTCTTTGCCGACAAGTTGATACGCTAAATAAGAACTTGGTATGATGGTTAAAACGGCTACGGCAATGATATAGCGTTGTGCCCGTTTTGCTACATCCGGATCGACATATTTTTTCTCGGTTATATTAAAAGCACGAACGATTAAAAATGCGGACAAAGCAATGAATACAAAGTTAATAGTATAGAGATAAAACGCCCCGAAAAAGTAGTTCCAATGCCCTGTTGCCAAACCAAACCCTGCCGTACATAACGGCGGCATCAGTGCTGTTGCAATGGCAACACCCGGGATAACATTCGTCTTTTCTTTCCGGGTTGCTGCGACGATTCCGGCCAATCCGCCAAAAAGGCCGATCAATACATCCCATGCGGTCGGTGTTGTTCGAGCCAAAAGTTCAGATTGTGCTGTATCTAGGGGTGAAATCAAAAAATAGAGAGTTGATGTCAACAGACCGATCAGTGTTGCAATTGCCAAATTTTTAAAGGCTTGACGAATCAGTGCAAAATCATTGATTCCGGCACCATAACCGATCCCCATGATCGGACCCATAAGAGGAGAAATTAACATTGCCCCGATAATAACCGCCGTAGAATTAACATTCAGACCGATTGATGCAACAAAAATAGCAAACATTAAAATCCATAAGTTTGCCCCCTTCATGTGCACATCGCCGCGGATACGCTCATCAATCACTGTATCTTCGGCTTTATCGTCGGTAATACTTAATCGATCTTGTATCATCTTTTTGGCATTCAACCAAAAACGGTGTTCTTCGATATTAGTCATTTTGATGATTCCTTTTACAGGTTAAAAATACCGATTTTGATGTATTAAATAACTCTTGTATTAAATCTTAAACATGTTTACAGTATCCTTTTACACTTTAAACTATCCAAATCTTGCACCTAAAGGCTTACCCGTGAAAGATGTCAGTATCATCGTCCTCGATTTCGGCTCCCAGTACACTCAGCTGATCGCTCGCCGTTTGCGCGAAGACAAAGTCTATTGTGAAGTACTTCCTTATCACACGAAAATTGACGCAATCAAAGCAAAAAATCCGCAAGGAATCATCCTCAGCGGCGGTCCTTCATCGGTGTACAACAAAGATGCCTATGAAGTCGATCAAGGAGTTTATGCTCTTGGAATTCCGGTTTTGGGAATTTGTTACGGTATGCAGCGTATTGCTGTTGATTTTGGCGGTTCGGTTATCCGAAGTGATCACCATGAATACGGAAAAGCCGAACTTACTATCGATATGACGCAGCACTCCGTACTTTTTGAAGGGTGTGAGGATGAACGTATCGTCTGGATGAGCCATTCCGATAAAGTTGATGTCTTACCGGAAGGTTTTGTACCGATTGCCTACTCACCGAATTCTCCGTACGCGGCAATCGCTAATGAAGCCAAAATGGTTTATGCGATGCAGTATCACCCTGAGGTTAACCACTCCGAAGAGGGGTATTTGATGCTCCGTAACTTCGCCCGTAAAATCTGCGGTATCACCGAAAAATGGGATATGGGACATTTCCTCAAAGAACAGATTGTCAAAATTCGTGCTCAAGTCGGAGACGGAAAAGTTCTTTGTGCTCTCAGCGGAGGTGTTGATTCATCCGTAGTTGCAGCATTGTTGTACGAAGCGATCGGAGATCAGCTAATCCCGGTATTCGTCGATAACGGACTTCTTCGAAAAGGGGAGCGTGATTCGGTTGAAAATATTTTCAAAGTGCACCTAAAAGTTCCTCTCGTTGTAGCGGATGCATCTGAAAATTTCCTCGGTAAACTAGCAGGTGTAACCGATCCTGAGACGAAACGGAAAATTATCGGTCATACGTTTATCGAAGTGTTTGAAGCGGAAGCAAAAAAACACGACGGGATAAAATTCCTTGCGCAGGGGACATTGTATCCAGACGTTATCGAATCGGTTTCGGTCAACGGCCCTTCTGTAACGATTAAATCACATCACAACGTCGGCGGACTTCCCGACTGGATGGATTTTGAATTGATCGAACCGTTACGCGATCTTTTTAAAGACGAAGTACGTAAGCTCGGACTCGAACTTGGGCTTCCTGATGGACTTGTCAATCGTCACCCTTTCCCTGGACCGGGACTGGGTATCCGAATTATGGGTGAAGTGAACAAACCGGATCTCGACCTTCTGCGCGAAGCCGATGCCATTTTGCTCGATGAGCTTAAAGCCAGTGGTTATTATACGAAAACATGGCAGGCATTTGCAGTATTGCTTAACGTTAAATCGGTTGGAGTTATGGGCGATAACCGCACGTATGACAACACCGTATGTGTCCGTGTTGTTGAAGCGGTGGACGGTATGACGGCAACGTTTGCTCATCTTCCTCATACACTGCTGGAACGTATCAGTCGCCGTATCATCAACGAAGTTGACGGAATCAACCGCGTCGTTTATGACATCAGCTCTAAACCGCCTGCAACGATCGAGTGGGAATAAGGCGCTCTCTTGCGCCCCGTTTATCTCATCTCCAAGACTCCCTATGCGGGTGTCATCCATATCCCTATCCTAACCATCTCTTTTTTAAACCCTGCTATCGATTTTGCACAGTATGAAGGGATAATTCTAACCTCCAAACAAGCTCTTGTCGCGTTAGAAAATTACACGTTTGCATGGGAAAATTTACAGTGCATTTGTGTATCCGAAAGTACGGCAGAAGCGGCACGACAAGCAGGTGCCGTGCATATCGAAGTGGGAAATGGCTATGCGAAGTCGATTCCGGACGTGTTACGTTCAAAAAAACGTTTCGGGAAATGGCTTTATCTACGTCCAAAAGTGATTGCGTCCGAATGGGTTGAAAAAGCCAGAGAGGAGGGTGTAGTTATCGATGAAGCAGTCGTATATGAAACAACCTGTAATCAAGATGCCAAGGCGTTTAGTATTTCAGAAGATGCAGTTTTGGTCTTTACTTCACCCTCATCAATTGAGTGTTTTTGTGCATCGTATTCTATACTTCCATCTAATAGTATTGTTGCCATAGGCAAAACGACTCAGAACGCGTTTAAAAATGCAAAAGAGGTCTTTGTAAGTCCCGAGGCCAGTGTCGCTTCAGCAGTACAACTGGCTCAAGAAATTGCACAAAATTCATCACCCTTTTAAGCTTTTAAAGCTATAATTGTTTTATCTGGGTGAAGCGAGTAATCGCATTTTGAGGGTTCTACATATACAATTAGTCACAGCCGTAGTCGTCTTTGGGTGCCGATGATCTTGTTTGAGTACGCGAGTATGAGAGATTGTCGCCGGAAGAGACGCTCGAGTGGCTTTATTCGGCTTTGAGAACCGAAGCTACTGCGAAACGCCCGCCCGGGCTTTTACTTTATTTGAGAGGCGTTAACGTCTTTCAGATAAGATAATTAAAATTTTTCTCAAGGTGATCTATGCGAGTAATGGTAATCGGAAGCGGCGGACGCGAATTTTCGATCGGGAGAGTTTTGAAAGAAGATGCAGCGGTTAGTGCACTCTACTTTGCTCCGGGCAACGGTGCTACAACAATGCTGGGCGAAAACGTTGCTATTAAAGATTATGAGGAATTGGCGAACTTTGCAGTAGAAAATAAAATTGATCTCACCATCGTAGGGCCGGAAGGGCCTCTCAGTGATGGTGTCGTCGATGTATTTAAAGCCAAAGGGTTGGTTATTTTCGGTCCTTCAAAAGCAGCGGCACAGTTAGAGGGTTCAAAAGTTTATATGAAAAACTTTTTGGCCAAATACACTATCCCGACTGCCCGCTATATAGAAACGGATCATATCGGAGATGCATTTAAATTTATCGAATCACTTACTCCGCCGATCGTAGTAAAAGCAGACGGTTTATGTGCCGGTAAAGGGGTCATCATCGCGATGAGCCATGAAGAGGCAAAAGTTGCCGTTTCAGAAATGCTCAGCGGTAAATCGTTCGGGGATGCCGGCAAACGGGTTGTTGTCGAAGAATTTTTGGACGGATACGAACTCTCCATGTTTGCACTGTGTGACGGAAAAGACTTCATCCTTCTCCCTGCGGCTCAGGATCACAAACGTCTTTTAGATAACGATGAAGGCCCCAATACGGGCGGAATGGGAGCCTATGCTCCGACACCGCTTGTAGATGATGTCATCTATGAAAAAGTAAAAGAACGTATTGTTCGACCGACTCTTAAAGGGATGCAGGAAGAGGGAGCTCCATTTGAGGGGGTTCTCTTTATCGGTCTTATGATTGTTAACGGCGAGCCGATTACGCTGGAATTTAATGTCCGTTTCGGAGATCCGGAATGTGAAATTTTGATGCCGCTTTTGAAAACGCCTGCCAGTGAACTTTTTTACAAAGCCGCTACAAAACAGCTCGATACCCTGCATGTAGAGTTTCATAACAAATATGCAGTGGGCGTTGTCATGGCCAGCCGAAATTATCCGTATGACAACTCGGAACCTGCCGAAATCATCGTAGACGTGATTCATCATGATGAGATTGCCCAAAATACCCATATCGCGTACGCAGGAGTGATTGAGGAAGAGGGTAAACTTTATGCTTCCGGAGGACGTGTTCTGGTATGTGTCGGGGTAGGAGAGAGTATCAAGCAAGCACGTGACCGTGCTTATATGCTGTGCGGTCAAGTCCATTTTGCCGGCAAAAAACTCCGTACCGATATTGCATATCAAGCACTGCGATAATGGATGAGCAACTCGATACGCTGATTCAGCGTGAACACCTTGAACTTGCTTCTATACGTCAACGTGCAGCAGCGTTCGGGATTGACGAAGTACTCCTTTCCGTATTGCTGATGATCATTTTATGGGACACAATCTCTAAGGCACAAACGCTTGAAGCGATGATTTCTGTGACCAATAGCTTTCTTCTCGAATACATGAGTATTAAAATCATTTATCAAACCTTTTTTACGATGCAATACGGCGGTACTATCGGCAAGATTATTATGAAAATTCGTGTGATTGAGATTGCAACCCTCTCTAACCCAGGGTTTCTCAGCTCCTTTAATCGCAGTGTTTTTCGGGTGATCAGCGAAGCCCTTTTCTATTTAGGGTTTGTGTGGGCGATTTTGGATCCTTATCGACGCAGCTGGCATGACCGCACAGCACGTACATTGGTGATAAATGCGTAAATTTTATTGGATCAGTCTGATTGCATCGACCGTTTTATTAGGGGATGAACGCGTTGAACTCTATGGAACGACGGCTGATACAAACGGATCGATCGCAACCGTGAGCGGAAACCCGGTCGTATTATATAAAGACCAGATTTTAAGTGCCGAGACATTTACCTATGATCGTAATACCAGTATTATCGAAGCCAAAGGTTCGGTAAATATCTTCAAGGCAAATCAATTTCATGCGATAAGTGACTATTCGCGAGTCGATCTGGCAAATGATACGCGTTACTCAAAACCTTATTATATGTTTGATCAAGAGAGCGGTTTATGGATCAATACAGCAGAAGCACAAACGTGTAAAAATGAGATCGATTTGGCAAGCGGAGCAGTTTCCGGATGCGATTCACATGACCCACTATGGAAAATACGTTTTAGCAGTGCCGACTATAATACCGACACGATGTGGGTGAACCTTTATAATGCCCGCTTGGTAATTAATGATTTACCGGTTTTTTATCTCCCGTATTTTGGATATCCTACCGATAAAACGCGACGCAGCGGATTATTGATCCCGACATTCGGATGGTCTAACACGCAAGGGTTTCATTACGAGCAGCCGATCTATTTTGCACCGCAAAACTGGTGGGATGCAGAGTTGCGTCCTCAAATTTGGACAACACGAGGGGAGGGGATGTACGGCGATATCCGTTTTGTGGATACCCCATCTTCCCAAGGATCGATTACAGCCGGTTATTTTAAAGAACAAAGCAAGTACGCTTCTGAGTATGATTTAGCCAATCTGAAACATTACGGTTATGGGATTAAGTATCAGCACAAAGCCCCATTACGAGAATGGTTTGATTCAAAGTTAGAAGGAGAGTCGGGAATTTATGTTAACGGTTCGTGGATGAACGATGTCGACTATTTGAATCTTCAACACAGCGATGAGACACTCAATACGACCGCCAATCAGATAATGTCTCGACTCAATGCCTATTACAGCAGTGAAGACAATTATTATGGAATGTATATCAAACATTACCAGTATTTGGATAAAGCGAGCAACGCGCAAACAATCCAAACTCTTCCGAGCCTCCATTATCACCGATATCTGGAGAGTTTTTTTGCCGATCACCTTCTTATTAACGCGGATGCAACAGCAACTAATTTTTATCGTCCTGGAGGTAAAAACGCAGTGCAAGGCGATTTTACTATACCAATGACGCTCCAAACAGCCTTGTTTGATGAATATCTCGATCTCAGTTATACCGCGACGGCCACTTCTAAAGTGATCGGTTTTTACGGTAATGAACTTCCAGGAGAGACAGGAAACCTGTACAATCAGGGTTTATATGCATCCCTTGATCATACCGTTTCTCTCTCTTCGACTTTGATTCACCCGTATGACACAATGACCCATGTGATCACCCCTTCTGTCAGCTACAAAGCATCCGGAAACCGGTATTATCACGGATATTATGATACCTATCATGCAAATGAAGAGTGTATTGTAGGAAGTACAAATCCGGCGTGCGAATTTTACACGCTAAATGAACCGAGCGATACCCTATCTGTTGGATTAAACAACTATCTTTTTGAGGGGAACAAGCAGCTTTTTGTCGATAGATTGTCCCAAAATTTTCGTTATGACAAGCAAGGAAACTATTATGGAGAGTTGCAAAACGAGTTGGAATGGGAGATAAGCAGTGCCGTTTCTTATTACAATCAAACTGCTTTCAACCATGATCGTAATCGTATCACGAAAGAACAAAACACACTTCGCTATAATGACGGAATTGTAACAGCAGGTGTGAGCCACTATTATTCAGATGAACTGCGTAATAATAGCCCTATATATGCAAGCTATTGGACGGCGGATGCTGCATATCAATACAATCAGGATTATCGGATTTTTGGTCTTATAGCGTACGACTACCACGAAAACTTGCTCAAGCGTAGCGAAATCGGGTTTTTACATACGCGGCGATGCCTAGATTTCGGTATTCGATATGTTCAAAATCGACGTCCTCTTTTGACTAATGCAAATGGAGTTGATTCTGTGGATGATTCGTATATTTTTATTACCATTATTCTCAAACCCATCGGCGGGTCTGAATTTAATTACAAACTAACCAATTAAAGAGGGTAGAGTATGAAACTGGAAGCAAAAATCGGTCTCTTTGTCGTTATGGCTTTGGGTGCATTGTTGATTCTCTCAACTCAAGTAACATCACTGGGCAAATGGGGAAGTAAGGGCTATACCATTGAAGCTTATGTGGAAGATGCATCCGGTATCGAAAAGCATACGCACGTATTAATGAACGGGGTAACAGTCGGGGATGTAGAGAAAATTACGATAGAAGGGAAGCAGGTAAAGCTAACGCTTCTGATTGATGAGGGGATAAAAATTCCGGATGATTCATCGGTAATTGTTACACAAGAATCGCTATTAGGTTCTAAAGTTATTAATATTATCGTAGGCGATTCTGCAGGAATACTCGGTGCCGGAGGAACACTTGCCCAAAGCAAGCGCTATGCTTCGTTTGATCAGACGAGTGATTCCGTCAATGCCGCCGCAAAAGAGTTGGAACTTCTTCTGCATGATTTAAGAGGGACTTTGGATGATGAACATCGTAAAGCGATTCAGGATGCGATTATCGCGTTCCGCAATGTTGGGACAAACCTTAATGGTGTAATTGTTGATAATCGCGATGATCTGCATGACGCAATCGCCAATTTCAGAGCAATGAGTGCCGGATTTGCAACGACTGCCGATACGGTGAATAAAGATTTGCCTAATATTATGGCACGTATCGATTCATTGACGACACGGATGGACAATATCAGTGGTGCACTCGAACACAAACTTCCGGATGCTGTAGATAAATTTTCATCGATTGAAGACAATGTTAGTGCTATTCTGGTAGAAAATCGGACATCTCTTAAAGATACGATTACATCTGCAGGAGAGTTTTTCAAAGGCGGTCAGGAAGCATTTAATAAAGTCGATGCCATGTTGGGAAGCTTTACATCTAGCGAATTACAGGTGGCAATGCATACCGATTACATGATGCGTGATCAATACGGCAAAATTTATTTAGGGGTCAACTACCTGCCTAATCCTGAAACCTATTATATGTTTGATTTGATCAGCACCGATGATTATTCAATAACTTCTAATAGAGCTTTGGGCAATCCGACGCTGCATGAAAAAGGGAAAACCTATTATTCAGCTCAATACGGGAAACGTTTCGATAATACATTGCTTCGTTTCGGGGCGATTGAATCGACCGGTGGTGTCGGAGTCGATTATTTTATGAATCATGACAAATTGAAATTTACCGCCGAAGCATTTGATTTTAATGCAATCAATGACTTCCGATCTACAAATGCGCATCTTAAAGCACAGGTTCGGTATCAGATGTTGAAGCATCTTGAGCTGTATGGCGGATGGGATAATTTCCTCAATCCGGGTTCACAAAATGTTTATTTGGGTCTTGGCCTCCGATTTATCGATAACGATTTGAAATACGTTATCGGCGGTGCCTCTTCAATGAAACGATAAAAAAATGGAGAAATAATGAAATACAATGTAGAACTTGACTTACGTAACAAAAAAGAAGGATACGCATTTGGTCAAGTAGCAGCACAAGCCAACGGAGCTGCGTGGCTTAAATGCGGAGATACCGTTATTCTGGCAACCGTTGTTATTGATGAAACTGATTTTGTGGATGAAGATTTTTTACCGCTTACCGTACAATACATCGAGAAAAGTTATGCTGCAGGGAAATTTCCGGGCGGGTTCATTAAGCGGGAAACAAAACCGAGTGATTTTGAAACATTGACTTCACGTATTGTCGACCGGTCATTGCGTCCGCTGTTCCCAAAAGGATTTGCAAATCCGATCCAAATCACCATTATGGTACTCAGTGCCGATCGTGAAGCGGATTTACAAGTTTTGGCACTCAATGCCGCTTCTGCAGCATTGTACGTATCAGACGTTGATATTTTTAACTCGGTCAGTGCCGTTCGAGTAGGGAAAATTGACGATGAGATCGTGTTTAATCCTACAAGAAGCCAATTAGAGAACAGTACACTTGATTTGTATTTGGCCGGAAGTAAAGACGATATGTTAATGATCGAGATGCAAGCACTCGGTACAGATGAGATGGAAATTATTGATATCGGAATGATCGATCCAATGGTGGATCCCGTTATGGGCTCATCTGCAATTGCGGTTCGTAAGAGCAATGCACTTCCTGAAGATGAGTTGATCAGAGTCCTCTCTCAGGCTCAAGAGGCTCTTTTTGAAGCGAACAGCGCATACGAAAATGCATTTAAACCGTTTGCAAGTGAACCGTTTGAACTTCAATACGTTATCAGTGAAATCAATGCTGAAATGGTTGAATTTGTTCGTACTCATCACACAGATGATATTAAACGCGGAATCAGCCAAATGGCAAAAACAGAGCGTTCAACCGCTTTGAGAACCATCCGTAAAGCAATTTTGAAAGAGATGCCTGATTGGAATGAACATGAGCTTAAAAAGGCGATTGAATCGGTAAAACGCACCATGGTTCGATCCCAAATCTTGGATGAAAAAGTGCGTGCGGACGGACGGGGACTTTCTGAAGTACGCCCGATTAAAATTGAGACAAACGTATTGCCGAGTGCTCATGCATCGGCACTCTTTACGCGTGGTCAGACACAGGCATTGGTCGTGTTAACTCTGGGTGGATCCAAAGATGCCCAAATGTATGAAAATCTCACGGACAGCGGAACCCAGAATGAAGCTTTCATGGTTCACTACAATTTTCCGGGATTCAGCGTCGGTGAGCCTTCCCCTATCGGAGCACCGCGCCGACGAGAACTCGGACATGGTAATCTTGCGAAACGGGCTTTAGAAGGGGTATGTGTCAGCAACGGTCAAACGGTTCGTTTGGTATCAGAAATTCTTGAATCCAACGGTTCTTCGTCTATGGCGACGGTGTGCGGCGGTTATATGGCACTTCGTGCCGGAGATATCGAGATGGCAGACCCGATTGCCGGAGTAGCAATGGGGATGGTAGCAGAAGGGGATCGACACGCGATTTTGACCGATATTATGGGGTTGGAAGATCATGACGGTGATTTGGATTTCAAAGTAGCCGGTTCAAAAGAGGGCATCACTGCAATGCAGATGGACATTAAACTCGGCGGTATCCGTTTGGATGTACTGAAAGAGGCTCTTTACCAGGCTAAAGAGGCTCGTGCTCATATCATTGATATCATGATGAGCAGCGAAGATCAAATCGAACTTAATGAAGGGACACTTCCAAGTACCGATCTTTTCCATATCGATCCGAGTTTCATCGGTGATATTATCGGACAAGCAGGTAAAACGATTCGTGAGATCATCGAACGTTTTGATGTGACGATTGATATCGACAAGAAAAAAGGCGCTGTTAAACTCACCGGTAAAAATCGTGACGGACTTCGTGGAGCGCGCGATCATATCGAAGGGATAGTGAGCGGCGCAACTGCGGTTGAAAAAGTGGAATACAAAGTGGGTGATATCGTCAATGGAAAAGTGAAAAAAATCGTCGACTTCGGTGCCTTTATTGAACTTCCAGGCGGTATAGACGGATTGATCCATATTTCCAAACTATCCGATGGGCATATCAGCCGAGTCAGTGATGTGCTGAAAGAAGGGGATGAATTGATGGTAGAAGTCGTCGAATTCAAAGGAAATAAGATCGGATTAGGGCGAGCTAAGTAATTTTTTAGCTCATCCTCACTATACTTCCAGCCACAAAGTGATAAGTAGGGACACTATCCGAACGGACTTTGATATTATTCACGGAGATTACTCATGAAAAAAGTATTTTTTCTTTTGCTTGCTCTTGTAGCATCTGTATTCGGTGCTGACGAAGCTGCAGCAGTTGTTGAAGCTGCTGTTGACGCTGCACCTGCTGCTGCTGCTGCATCTGCAGACGTTGCTAACCAAACATTGAAAGCGTATTCTATGATCGCTGCCGGTGTTGGTCTTGGTTTGGCTGCTCTTGGTGGAGCTATCGGTATGGGTAGCACAGCTGCTGCAACTATCGCTGGTACAGCTCGTAACCCGGGTCTTGGCGGTAAATTGATGACTACTATGTTCATCGCTCTTGCAATGATCGAAGCACAAGTTATTTATACACTTGTTATCGCTCTTATCGCTCTTTACGCTAACCCATATTTGGCTGCGTAAGGCTCACACTTTTCTTCTGATCAGCTTCGGCTGATCATCTTCTTTATATAACGCGGACGTGGTGGAACGGTAGACACACTACCTTGAGGTGGTAGCGCATTACGTGTGTGGGGGTTCAAATCCCCCCGTCCGCACCATCTTTTTCTTAAAAACTTCTAATTTAGAAACTTATATTTATTCTAATAGCTCAAGCAATTGTTTTTACATCATATAATGGCATCATTTAAAAATATTAACAAAAAGTGCACCTAAAAGAATGCTATTTAATTCCTATGCTTTTATATTTGCATTTTTGCCCGTGATGCTTATCGGGTATTTTTGGCTACTGCGACAACGGCTTATAATGGGTTCGAAAATATGGCTGGTTGGAGGGAGCTTGTTT
>NZ_JAQTQR010000036.1 GCF_028712165.1 Sulfuricurvum sp.
CGACGTTGTTGGTTCCTAGATGTCCTTTGATCAATTTTGTAAAGAGATAGCTCTCTTCGGTAAGAAGCTGTCCTGAGAGGTAAAAGTAGAGGGCATCTTTGGGAAGATCGGAAATGTTTTTGGCGAGGAGGGTGGTTGCTTCGTCCCACGATATTTCCTGAAACGGTTTTGTTTTATCCGGACGGTAGAGCGGAGATGTCAGGCGATGGGCATCGAGTGCTTTTGCCATCTGAATCGGTTTAAAACACAAATCGCCTTGGGTGGAAGGATTGGTTTTGTCCCCTTTGACTTTGTATCCGTTTTCGCTGCACTCGACACTGAGTGCGCATCCCGTTCCGCAAAACGGACACCCTGTGTCGGTTGACTTATTCATTTGCCAATCCGATCCAAACTCTGAAAATCAGATTCACCTTCATATACCATCGCATAGTTATGGCGGACGATATCGGCAATCTCGCTGATCTCATAGTGGTAGCGAAGTCGTTTGATAAACTGCTCCAAACTTTCACAATCAAATCTGGTATATTGGAAGAGTTTCATAAACTCAGCTACATATTTCGGGGCTTCATCCAAAACAATCCCTTTTAAAAAGAGTTTGGCTTCTTCACCCTCACCACTCAAACTTCCGCCGATGAAAATATCGACTCCCAAAACCGTTTTGCCGTTTCTCGGGACTTTACACCCGACAAATCCCAAATCTCCCGCTCCATGAACACCGCAGCCTTTGACACAGGCTGACCAATAGAGTCGTATTTTGGCATCTTCCATCGGGACGGTGCGGGTGAGATACTCGCTCATGGCAATGGCATCGGGTTTGCCAGGTATAACACCGAAAGGGCAATGCTCGCTCCCCGCACATGCGATGAGGTTTGCCATATAGGGTGAGGGACGGTTCGGATATTTGACAAACAGCGGTGATTGCAGTGCGCCCTCTTCATCGCGGATACCTGTGATGATCAGGTTTTGTTCAATCGTGAGACGAATTTCTCCGTTTTGTGATTGGGCGATTTCAGATGCATGATGAAGATCGGTGCCGCTGAAAACACCTGAGGGAACAGCGGAATAGAGTGCAAAGGAGCCGTCATTAAGGGCTATTTTTCCGTAATGGTCTCCCCCCTCCAATGCCGATAGGGACTCTCCCGCTTTTGGCATGGAATGTCCAAGATACTCTTCGATTGCTGATCGAAACTCCTCCATTCCGACCGCTTCGATAAGAAATTTCAGACGGTTTTTATTGCGGTTATCACGGAAACCGTAGGTTTTAAAGAGGGTTGCCACCGCTTCGAAAATCTTGACCGCTTCATTGGGCAAAACAAACATATCGGCGTTGTGAGCCAACGATCCGACGCGTCCGCCCAGATAGAGGTTAAACCCGTATATCCCATCTTTTTGTGCAAGAGAGAGGGCAAAGTCTTGTCCGAAAATATTGCATCGGTTAGAGAGTGATCCGTTGATTCCAATATTGAATTTTCGGGGGAGGGTGGTGATCCAGTCCGGATTTTTTAAAAAGATCGATTGAATGTCTTCCAAAATACTACGGCAGGAGATAATATTGTCCATAGCCAAGCCATCGAGCGGATCGATGAGTATATTACGGAAATTATCGACTCCGGTTTGATAGGCAGTGAGGCCGACTTCTTCTAAACGTTTGTAAGCTTCAGGGATATCTTCGATCCGAAGATATCTTAGCTCGATCTGCTGACGGGTTGTGAGATCAATATAGTCCTGACCGAATGTTTTGGCTACATAAGCGACCGCCATAGCCTGTTCGACACTCAAAGCGCCTCCGGCAATCCGTACGCGGAGCATAAAACGCTCTGGTGTGGCGGGACGGTCGAAAATACCGAAACTTTTGAGGACGAAATCTTTATCCTCCTCACTGATCGAAGCATAACCGTTTTTTGAATAGCCTATCAGACGTTCCCATGCTTCGGCAGCGTTAAAGGCATCCTTGATCGATTCGGTTTTGTGGCGTTTGGCACTGCGCGCTTCGTTAGCCTGCATTAGCGATGTCATACGATACCTCCTTCGATTCATAACGGTATTTTGGAAGTACCTGAGAGAGATTAACCACTTCTCCGAAGACGAGTATTGCCGGTTTCGGTACTCCCTTGGCGGTTGCAACAAGTTCACTGAGTGTCGTTATAATGGAACTTTGGATGGCAGTTGTGGCATTGGAAACGATAGCGACCGGAAGATGGGGATTGATTCCCTGTTCCAGTGCTTCTTTGACGATTTGGCGTATACGGCTGAGGCCCATAAGTACCACGGTAGTATGGTCACTGACCCCGAGCATCGGAATCCATGAGAGGTTGACCCGATCACCGGAGAGGTGTGCGGACACAACCGAGACACCTGTGCTGACACCGCGTGCAGTCGGAGCGATTCCTACAGAGAGCGGACCTGAGAGGGCGGATGAGATTCCGGGGATCACTTCTGTCTCAATACCGTTGGACATTGCGTAAATAGCCTCTTCGGTTCCGCGTCCGAAGATGTAGGGATCGCCGCATTTTAGACGGCCTACAGTGTATCCCTGATGAGCGTATTCAGCGATCATGGTGTTGATCTGCTCCTGCGGGAAACTGTGTTTTCCTTTCTCTTTTCCAACAAAGACGACTTTGGTTTGAGATGGAATCAGATCAATGATCTCTTGGGTGAGAAGATGATCAATGAGTGCAACATCCAGTTTGTTAATCGTTTTGAGAGCTTTAAAGGTTAATAAATCTGCGTCACCGGGACCGCATCCGATCAAATAAAGTTTTCCGTTCATACTATTTTCCTTGAAGTCCTTATTCAGACTTTTTTATCTGTAAAAATAATAGTGTAAAATATCGATAAGTAAAACAAATTTATGATTATTTTTTAATCAATACATTGTCTTAATTTAAAGGATCAAAAAATGGCACTGTTTCCGATGTTCGTTGATTTAAAAGATCAAAATTGTTTGGTAATAGGGGGAGGCGAGGTTGCGTTACGAAAAATCGAGCAATTGGTGAAGTTTTCTCCGAAATTAACGGTCATTGCCCCTTTTATCCATGACGAGATTCGGGCACTTTCAAACAGCTATTCGATTGATATTGCAGAGCGAACGTACGAACTGAACGATTTAGAAGGACGTTTTTTGGTCATTGGGGCTTTAGATGATATTGATGAACAGGAAAAGATTTATGAAACGTGTATGGAAGCTAAAATCCCTGTCAATTGCGTCGATTCCCCTGCTATGTGCAGTTTCATTTTTCCGGCATTGATTGTCGAGGGGGATTTGTGCGTGGGCATCAATACATCTGGACGTGCGCCTGCGGTGAGTTCGGCTCTTAGGAAGTATTTGACTTCGGTAATCCCGGAAGGAATTCATGAACTGATTGACAAAGTACATCTTATTCGTCAAAACGAACCGGTCGGCAAGAGCCGACAAGAGAAAATCATTGGGATATGTCGGGAGTTTTTTTCTCGGTTGAAGAGCTAACAAAATTCACCCGCGAGGGGTGAGCGACTAAAATTTATAATCGAGCTGCAACCAGATTTTATTCACGTCTTTGGTATAGGTTGCGACGTCTCCGCCTTGATAATATGCGGCTTTTGCAAGGCCGCTAAGTCCTTTTATTCCCGGGATTGCATTGGTATAAAGCAGATCCCATTCTCTTCCAAGATCGCTTTTTCCTGCAATGGCTACATCCGTTTTAAAATCATGATAAACCACCATCGTTTTCCCCAACCCCTTGGACGTGTATCCTACTGTTGCACTTGTATCGCATAAACCGCCGATAGGGGTAGAGAGAAATTTATCCGCCCATCCGTTGAATTTATGCCCTGTAGCCAATGGTGTGCTGAATGCCGTTTTATCGTCGCCTGCAGTATGTCCGCTCAAAAACTCATATCCCACACCTGCAAGTATTCCGCTGATATTGGCAAGGGCATCGAGATTGTAATAATAAGCATCGGCTTTTGCATTTATCACGCCTCCCGTAGTGTCACGTGACGCATCACCTTGCGATGCGTACTCTGCACGATAATCGATTTTTGCAATCGATACCGGTATATTTCCGGTGAGAGAAAGTCCGATCGTGTCATGGAGTGAAGAGAGCATATATTCGTACGCAGTGATTTTGATGAGATTGTTCACTTTATACGAACCGTTTAATAGAATGGAATCGGTGTCGCTGGAAGGGAGATTTGAAATCCCTTTGATCCCCCACACGTAGCCGCCGATCAACGTTAGATTATTGATACTCGTATTACTGACAACCGCTGCATCAAAACTTTGCATCATCTGTCTCCAGTCAACCGAACCAATAAAACGCTGATTATCCAAATTTACAATCTGACGTCCTACTTTAGCCGTTGTTTTTCCCAAGGTGTATTGCAAATACGCTTGTGAAAAACGGGTGGTTTCCGGATCTTTAACGAGTTCGTATCCAGTTTGTCCGTTTGTTGAGCTGTTATAGTTTTCGGCTCCGATACTTTGTACGGTTGTCCCGTCTAGTTTCATGCTTAAGCCGTCAATGCCGAGCAGTTTGGCTTCCACCCCGAGAGTTGCACGCACTGTGAAAGCATTTGCATCTTTTTTAGCGGAATCTTCTACCGAAACATTTTCATAACGGGGACGAATCTCTCCGTTAAACTTTGCATCACTAAAGAGGGTAAAACCGTCTGCACTCAGTACATTCGGCAACAAGGTTAATACAGCTACAGCTGATAATGAGAGTTTTTTCATAGAGGGACCTTATTAAGACTTTTTTATCTGAAATAATTGTAGAGTAAAAAGTCTGAAATAAAATCACTTATGTGTTTAAAAAATAATCATTTCTAAATTCGTTTTACTTTTCGTAAAGTGACATCATCCGTAATGTCACTCAGCCGCATTGCAGAATACATCTCCAACATCTCTTGTCTCCATATATCCCATTGAGCATGCAGCGCGCACGGTTTTTCCGCTTCACAATCTCCGATCCCTAAAACGCAGGCATCAAAAAAAGTGGTTCCGTCTACCGCTTCAATAATAGATAGAAGTGTAATCTCCGAAGCCTCACGTGCGAGAGTGACCCCGCCTGTCGCTCCACGTTGAGAGATCAAGATATTTGCATGGACCAGCTTCTGAAGCGATTTCGCCAAAAAAGGGAAGGGGAGATCGAGTGCGTCACTGATCACTTGTATCCGATGGAATTCTCCTGCCGGTTTGGTTGAGAGCCATACGGCAGCTCGAATCGTATCTTGACAAGCGGAAGAGAGCATTAAAAACCTTTAAACTGTTTTGGAAAGTAATTGTGACATATAAAAAGAAATTTTGGGTAGAAGATAGGAATAATATCGAAGAGAGAACTAAGTTGTGTTCAGTAAAATGCGAATCATGCAAAAAATTATTATCAATCAGAAATATTACGGCTCCATTGAAATCGAAGAAAATGATGAGGCAAAACGCGTTTTATCCAAAGTTAGAAATGCTTTCGGAGCAGGGAAATCGATGGAAATCGGGATTATTTTCCCTCAATACAAACTCAAAGCACTGGAGAGTTACCAAAAAGGGGGAGCGAGACAGGAACTCGCCGATATCGATCTCTATATCGCCCTTGGAAAAGTGTTGAAGTTCGATACTATTGATGCTGAAAAGCTCAAAAACAAGATCGAACTGATCAACGATATCGCCCACAACCACTACAATATTTCCAAACGTCTTACTCTAATCAACAAAGCAAAAGCAACCAAAAATCGCGGGGATTATCTGTTCTGGGATATTGAAAATTTTTCGAATATCGGTTCATTGTTTAATGACGTCATCGAGAAATTCGATATTCCAGACAACCGTATATATGTTGCGGCCAATCCCGATTCGTTGTATCTGTATAAAAGCCAATGGGAAGCGGATCTGTACGACTATAAAAAGACGCTTCAGTCGTTTAATTTCACCAAGTGCGATCACGGTAAAAATGTAGCGGATGATATTTTGCTGGGGCACTTTCAAAAACTGTCACTGCAGAATACAAATGTTTATTTGATGACGTTTGACCGCGAACTGAAAGAGCGGTTTGTCGCTGCCTGCCATCCGAGCAATAATCTCTATATATTGGAAAAATAAGATTACGGCAGCGTCAGATTTAGTACATATTCTTTAAACTCCTGTGCCGGAAGGGGTTTGCTAAAATAATATCCCTGTACTTCTTTACAGCCGTTTTCACTGAGAAGTGCGAGCTGTTCAGCAGTTTCGACCCCTTCGGCTATCGTAATCATATTGAGGCTGTGTGCCATATTAATGATGGTTTGCACAATGCTTTTGTCTTCTGAATTTTCGGTAATATCACGAATAAAAGATTGATCGATTTTGAGTTTATAGACCCGAAATTTTTTGAGATAATTGAGGGAAGAGAATCCGGTTCCGAAATCATCGATAGACATCCGTATTCCATAACTGTCCAGTTCATTCATCAACTCGATAGCATGAAGCGGATTTTCCATGGCAATTCCCTCTGTCAGTTCGAGTTCAAGATAATGAGCAGGCAGCTGCAATTCGTCAAGGATACTTAAAATCAATGAGACGAGCTGAGGATGACGGAACTGAATGGCGGAGAGATTGACGGCCATCAAAAAAGGTTCAATCCCTTCTGATATCCATGCTTTTAGTTGTCCGAGCGCACGTCGAAGAACCCATTCCCCGATCATGACGATTTGTCCGCTCTCTTCGGCAATCGGTATAAATTCTACGGGTGAGATCATTCCGTGTATCGGATGATTCCAGCGTAAAAGAGCCTCTGCACCAATAATTTCTCCTGTCTCTATCAATATTTGCGGCTGATAATAGACTTCGAGTTCATCACGTTTAATCGCATGCCGAAGGGCATTCTCGAGTTCAAGGTTACGAGCAGATCGTGCCTGAATTTCCGGTGTGACAAATCGGTAGCAATTTCGTCCATCGTGTTTGGCACGATACATTGCGGCATCGGCAGACTGAAACAATGCTTCTGTATTGTCTCCGTCGATGGGATAGAGGGATATCCCTATAGAGGGGGTAATGGTAAGCTCATGGTGCTGAATATGATACGGCTGCGATATAACATCAATGATTTTTTCAGCAACGTGCGCCGCTCCGTCAGCATCGGTGCCGGGAAGCAAAATAACAAACTCATCGCCTCCTTGTCTGGATAAGGTATCTTCATCACGTACAATGGACTGCATACGTTTTGAGACCTGAACGAGCAAATCATCACCGATAGAATGCCCCAGAGAGTCATTAATATTTTTAAAATGGTCTAAATCCAAAAAGAGCAGAGCCACAGATTCTTTTGCACGATGAGCAATACTGATGGCATATTTCACACGATCATTGAGTAGAGCACGGTTCGGCAGTTCGGTGAGAGAGTCATAATGAGCCAGCCATTGCACTTTTTCTTCAGCTAATTTCTGAACTGTGATATCTTGGACGGAACCCTGTATTTGCGTTATTTTTCCATTTTCACGGATAGGCGATCCAATCATTCTAACCCATTTTTGATTTCCTTTGTGGGTTGTCATTTGGAGCTCCAGATCGTGTGAAACTCCGTCTCGGATGATTGTATCCAGTGCAGTTTGTGCTTTTTCAAGCCATGGTCCATGAAAAATACTCAGCCCTGTTGCTAATGTAACTTCTTCGGAAGGATCTAAGTCATAAATAAGCGATGCCTCTTTTGTCCAGATACCGACTCCATCTTTGAGGTTGATTTTCCATCCTCCGATATGGGCGGCGGAACTCATCTCTTCGAGAAGTTTTTCTGTTTTGATCAAATCAGAATTTGCTTTTTGCCGTTTGGCCTCACGATCGAAATTTTCCATTGCAAAGCCAATATCCATCGCCATTTCGGTGAGCAGTTCCTGACTGGATTGATCAAAAGCATCGGATTTATCCGCATAAACGGTAAATGCTCCTATTACTTTGCCGTTGAGATGAATCGGTAATGCAGCGGAACCCTTCCAACCGGCTGTAGCGCCGCGCTCATGCCACGGTTCGGAGGCAGGGTCATTAAGAAAATCCTGACACCAATAAGGGCGATTTTCACGCATAGCAGTCCCTGTAGGACCTCTGCCCGATGGAGCATCAGAGCGAATGGAAATTTCAATACCCTCAAGATAATGATGGATATCACCATAGGAAGCGGCTACCCGGACATACTCACCGTTTGGATCTATTAGACCGATCCATGCCATGACGATACCGTTATCTGAAACGATCCCTTTACACACTTCACTGAAAAGTTCTTCCGGAGTTTCGGCACGTACAATGGTTTTATTGCAATGGCTGAGCGCTCCATATAAATGCGAGAGCTGTTGAATACGCATTTCATGCTTATGGTGGATAGTAATATCCCGAGCTATTCCCAGAATTCCGATGAGCGTTCCTGTTTCGTCATGCATCGGAGTTTTAATGGTTTCGAGCAATGCACGATGGCCGTCATCGGCAAAAGTAACCCACTCTTCATTGAGACTCATACCATTTTTTTCCATCGCCAAACGGTCTTTCAGGCGGAAGAAATCCGCCAATTCCTCATCGACGAAATCGTAATCGCTTTTGCCGACAATCTCATCCTCTTTTGCCCCGAAAAAGCGTTCAAACATTGGATTGCAGAGTAAGTAAATGCCATTGATGTCTTTTAACCATATGAGATCAGGGATAGTATTCAGCAGGGTATGGAGCTGATTTTTGGTTTTTATAATTTCTAATGTACGCTCTTTTACCCGTTCTTCGAGGTAATGTCGATAACTTTTCAGTTCGGTGTATTGTTTTGCAATGTAACCGAAGAGAAGAGAGATAAGAGCCCCTAATGCGGCTTCAATGGCGATCACCCATTTATTGTACCATCCGTTCGTAGGCGCAATAGAAAGTTTCCATTGGGCATTTGGAACATTGATGATGGCTTCTATAGGGTTCTCAAATGTTCCTGTTTTGGAGTGGGCAATAACTTCAAGCTCACGCGTTTGCGGATGAATTCGGGTGAGAACGTACTCATACCCTTCTCTTTGTAAAACGGTTAATTCAAGAATATCCGGAAATCGGATGGCGATGAGGACAAATCCCCAAAACTTTTTTTCTTTGCCTGTATAAACGGGCAGTCTTCCGACAAGCCTTTTCCCCCCTTGAACAAGATCGAGAGGCCCTGCTAGTGTTATCTTGCCTGTTTTTAGTGCGATGAGGGCTTCATTTTGCTGTTTCGGATCTGTTAATAAGTTGAAGCCTATCGCTTTTTCATTTCCTGAGAGAGGGGCGACTTGCGAAATAATTCCATTCGGTGCAAGGGCAATTTCTGAGACAAGAGGATAGCTAGTAAGCAACTCTTCACAGACCAATTTGAAATTTGGAACACTTCCCATTTGTTGAATCATGGCTGAAAAAGGGTATGTCAAAGCAAGTCTGCGGTCAATTATCCTATCAAGCTGATTTGCATTTGCTATGGCTATTTCTTTTGCAATGGCCCGCTTTTGTTGAAAACGGATATCTTCAATTTTCCAAATGATTGCTATCGATAAAATGGTGCTAATGAGGAAGATAAAAATCCCTGCACTCCACCCTTTTGCCCGATATGAAAAAATCCCCATTACTCTATACCCTTTTGTCACATTTTCGTATTATGGACTATTATAGCACCGTTTTTGAAAAACCTGTCTGTAGAAAAAACTAATAATTATTTTGATACGTACAGTATGAAAGTTATTGTTTCCAATGCAAGGAGGATAAAAAATCCGATTTTATAAAACATGACAGGAGAACGTTCGATAAGCGGTGTCTCATTGTTGTAAAACGGTTTGACTTTCTCAGGTGCCTTAAGCTCATAAAAAAATTCGGAATAATGTCCATAGCGCTGATCGGGTCTGATGGCAATGGCACGCATGATAATGGAATCAAGCCAAAGGGGGATATTACTGTTGAGTTTGACCGGACGTTTGGCGGGTTTAAACGTCGGAGTTTGGAACGGTTCGATCTCTCCGTAAGGGAGTTTTCCGCTCAATGCCCAGTAGAGGGTAACACCGATCGAAAAGATTTCGGTCGATTCGTTGATGATGCTTCCGGTGAAGCGCTCCGGTGCCAGATAAGATGGCGTTCCTGCACGTGAATTGGTTGAAAATATCTCGACGATGGAGCCAAAATCGACCATTTTAAAATTGACTCCGGCTTCACCCTCCTTTTTATTTACGAGAATATTTTCGGGTTTGATATCTCCGTGAACCAGACCTAAATGTAGCAAATGAGCTTCTGCACGGTGGAGAAATTTCCCCAATTCAATCGCATTATCGACTGATAAAGGTCGATTTTTTACGTACTCGTTTAAATTGATCCCTTCAACAAGATCCATCATGTAATAGCGCATACTGCGATCTTCCGGAACCCACGCATGTCCGAATGCTTTATGTGAAATCTGTTTTGCCGTCCATGCTTCACGGACAAATTCATCCAATGCCTGTTCATCGTCGGCACGCATCGGAAATTTCATCACAAAGAGTTGTCCATTTTTAGAAACTTTCCAGATACGCCGATGTTCCATCATCGGTGATACGAGGGTATATCCATCGATAACGTCACCTTCATAGAGTGATTCCGGGATCAGTAACGGGATGTTTTTAATGGCATGAAGCGGATCAAGTCCTTCGATCCGAAAAATTTGCAGACTCATATCATCCCGGTCGTGCAGTTTGCCGTTTTGTGAAGCATGATTGATAATGGTACCGGCACCGAGACCTTGATGAACCAGATCACTGAAACTTTTTTCATCGATCAGATTGTAGACACCGTCACTGCATAAAACCAGAGTATCTCCGATGGCTATAGGGGTAGAGAGGACGTGCAAGTCGATGTTTTCGCTCATTCCGCAGGCTTGGGTCAGGACGTGAGACATATACTCATCATCCATCGTATGATCGGTACTGAGGCGATGAAACTCCCCCTCCGGTTTCAGGAGATAGATACGGGAATCTCCAAGATTGAGAGTATAGAGGGTCTCGCCTTCGATTACGGCGAGACAGAGGGTTGTTAACAGCTCGATTTGTCCGTATTGTGCAATCGATTCTTTGAAGAGAAGGCCGTTGATATGACGGGTAAACACTTCCATGATTTTTGGGATATCCCATGCTTTTGGGCGGGATTTGAATTGATCAATGAAAAATTTTACCGTTTGTCTCGCTGCAGTACCACCACGTTTGGCACTTCCGACACCGTCGCATAAAACGGATACGAAAATTGAATTATCGATGATGGTATAGGCACATGCGTCATCTCCGGTAGAACCGTCTTTAGGGAGAATATGTTCACTCGATTGCAGTTGCAGCATACTAAAAGTCCAAATTAAAGTAGATTTTATCGATTAAAAATCACATTTGCCAATCTTTTTTCAATTTGCAAAAGTCATTTTTAGTCATACGGCGCATAGGCACCGTAGAACCAATGAATTAAATTCGAGCACCTGCAGTTGCACCCCAGGTTGTTCTCCATCGGGTTTTGACCAAAGAGATCCCCGATATCGCCAGCATAACAAATCCGGCAAAGATCAGGAAACCGGCAGCGTAGCCCTCGTAAGCCCCCTGTGACCAACCGAATGTTTTGATCAAGGCTGAACCGCCCAAACCGCCAGCAGCTCCGATGAGTCCTGTCATGATACCGATATCTTTACCGAAACGTTGTGGAACGAGTTGGAATACAGAACCGTTTGCCATCCCGAGATTGGCCATGATCAGAAACATGACGGTAATCGCTGCCCAAAACGGCAAATGGATCAATGCCGTGATAAAGGATAGAATCACAATGCTACCATAAAATACGTAGAGCGATTTAATTCCTCCCATTTTATCGGCGATAGCTCCACCGACCGGACGAAGCACTGCACCGGCAAAGATACAAAGCGCTCCAAAATATCCTGCCATGACTTTGACATTATTTTCATTCAAGATGTCCAGACCGATGGCAGACATATCGCTTTGATAGGTGTTCATCAGATAGACTTTCATGTAGTTGGCAAATCCGACAAATCCTCCGAATGAGACGGCATAAAAGAGGTTGAACCACCAAGTATCTTTATCACGAAGAAGTTTCATATAGTCTTTGAATTTTTTCGGATTCGGTTTATAAACGCTTGAAGGCGCATCTTTCGCCAAGAATACATAGGCGATGAAAATAATACTCGAGAGTACACCGCCTACGAGAAAGACCGACGGCCATCCCCATACTTGCGCGATTTTCGGTGCAAACAAAAAGTCAATGACGACACCGATATTTCCAGCACCGGCAATACCCAAAACGACCCCTTGCAGACGGGGAGGATACCATTGTCCCGCCTGCGGCAACGCAACGGCAAACGACGCACCGCCGAATCCGAGACCGAGAGCAACCATGAGTAATTGATTATAGGTAATCGCATCCGATTGAACAAATGCAAAAAAGAGGGTCAAAATGACGATCAGTTGAGCTCCGAGAGCCGTCTTTTTCGGTCCGAACTTATCCACGAAGAACCCGAGTAAAATCCGAAGCAATGCTCCTGATAATATAGGAAGCGCAAGCAGCGTTGCAATCTGAGAATCATTGAGGGCATTGCCTGCGGCACTAAGCGTCTCATTAATTTCTGTCGCCAATGGACCAAGCATCGTCCACATCATAAAACTAAAGTCAAAATACAAAAAGGCTGCCAGCAGTGACGGCCAGTGTCCCTCTTTTTTTAATTCACCGAATTTCATATCCACTCCATTGAAGATTTTTTTATCCGAAATAATTTTAGCACTATAAAAATATAAAACAATCAGTTTACTGATTAAAAAATAATCATTATGAGATATGGCACTTAAAGGGAGTCCGTTATTTATGCGTTAATACTTTCAACGATACTATTCTGACAAAAAGTAAGGAATTAAAATGTCGAACAAAACATTAGTCTCTTTTATCGCTGCATTATTCATAAGCGTGGGTGCGAATGCCGGACAAATTGACGGTAATGCGGTACTGGGAAGTATGCTCGGTGCAGGTGTAGGTTCTGCAGTAGGCTCATCTGCCGGGGGTAAAGACGGTGCAATAATAGGCGGAGGTGTAGGGGGTGCTCTCGGAGCAGCTCTCGGCAGCAGTAAAGAGCCTAGACGAGTTGATAGAGGGTATTATCGTGATGAGCATCGAAGACATCACCGAGAGCGATATGAGCACCGATATGGTCATGATCGAGATTAAAATTGAGTATTTTCAACTATTCGCGAACATTTTCAAGATATAGTATAAGGATCATATTTAAGGGAGTCTCTCATGCTCAGTGAATTTAAAAAGTTTCTTATTTCGGGAAATGTTGTCGATATGGCGGTCGGCTTTATCTTTGGTGCGGCATTTGCAACGGTTGTAAAATCGTTGGTTACCAATGTAATTATGCCACCGATCGGACTTTTGATGGGCGGTGTTGATTTTTCATCGCTGTTTATAGCACTTGACGGTAAAGAGTATCCATCATTATCGGCTTTGGATGCGGCAGGTGCTCCTGCAATCAAGCTTGGGCTTTTTGTAAACGACGCGATTTCATTTACAATTTTAGGATTTGTGATGTTTTTGATGGTGAAAGCCTATAATAAACTCAAAGCAGCGGAACCTGCACCGGAACCGGCTGCCCCGACGACTAAAGTGTGCGGTGAATGTGCGATGGAAATTCCTCTCGCGGCAAAAATATGCCCGCATTGCCGTACAGCACAATAAAATTACGCTGTTGTATCGAGTACGTTTCCGCCTAGAGAGGTGATTTTTTCATCGATTTTAGCCAGAGCTTTACCCAGTGTTTCGTAAGAGATATCGGGGAGTTTTCCTCCCCACATTTTTTCAGCTTCATTAAACCCGTTTATAATCCCTTCTCGTCCGGCTTTGAGCTTTTCAAGATCGTCACCTGCGCCATTCAAGACAAAATCGCTGAGTCGTGCAGAGGTTTGCGAGACACCGAAATATCCATCTTCGCTCACCAATGCTTTGGCTTCATCCGGTGTCATATCCGTGATGGCCTTACCGGTATATCCGATTGCATTGTAATCAATAGATTTCAATATGTCTTTAATTTTTGTCAGATCAAACGGGGCACTTTGTGCCTCCAAATTCCCGGTAGAATACGTTTCTACGGTTTGGCTGAATTGGACAAGGTAAGCCTGAGAAAGTGCTTTTGCCGATATTTCGCCGCTTTTTACTTTATCTTTAAAGTCTTGGCTGTTTGTTTCATTCAGTGCCACGCCACTTTGTGTATAGGGATTAATGGATGATGGTGTAGTTCCAATTTGCATAAATGCTCCTTTTGGACTGTATAGTACAATATCGGCAAATTACTCATGGCGTAAAGCATCGATCGGATTGAGTCGCGCCGCTTTTTGTGCCGGAAAATAGCCGAATACGATTCCGACAACGGTTGAAAAGAAAAAAGCGATAAGGACGATTGAGGTGTTGAATACAAACGGCAGATCAAAATAGAGATTGATACCGACTCCGATGCCGATTCCCAACACCATACCGATGATCCCACCTAGCGAAGAGAGTACAACCGCTTCGACCAAAAATTGAAGCAACACTTCATTCTCTAATGCACCGATTGCGAGCCGGATACCGATTTCACGCGTCCGCTCAGTGACGGAAACGAGCATAATATTCATGATCCCGATTCCTCCGACCAGCAGACTGATGGCAGCGACAGCACCCAGCAATAACGTGAGCATTTTGGTGGTTGAAGAGAGGGTTTGAACGACTTCGCGGAGATCTCGGACATTGAAATCATCTTCATCCCCTAGATGTATGTGACGGCGTTCTCGTATTAGGGCCGTAACACCGTTTTTAATATTTTCAACTCCGGAAGCGTTTTTTGCCGACAGCATAATGGTCGCGATTTCCTGATTACCGCTGATACGTCGTTGAAACATTCGAATCGGGACGACGATGAGATCATCTTGATCCGATCCGAACATGGACGCTCCTTTGGGATGTAGCAGCCCGACAACCTGACATGAAAAGTTTTCGAGCCGGATCGAAGCATCCAGAGGATTTTGATCACCGAAAAGCTCTTTACGGATTGTTTCTCCGATCACACAAACGGCTTTTCCCCCCTGAAGTTCGGCGGCAGTGAAGTTTCGTCCCGCTTCAAACGTCCAATCTTTTACAGTAAAATAGTCGTTATTACTTCCGTCGATGGAGGTGGAATAGTTTTGATTTCCATACACGACCTGCATCCCTTTCGAGGAGACGGGAGCTACCCCTTTGAGCCCTCCGATTTCACGAGAAATTGCCGTAACGTCATCATGGGTAAATCGTTTAGCCGTAGCATCTCCGCCACCCGGACCGTGACGGTCTTGTCCGGGACGGATTATGAGCATGTTGCTGCCGAGTTTGGAAATGCTGTTGGTGACGTAGGCTGTCGTAGCATCTCCCAACATGACCATGGCAATGACGGATGCGACACCGATAACGATACCCAGTGTTGTTAGGACTGAGCGCATTACGCTGCGGCGAATTTCACGCAATGCTAATATGAAGGCATTCCAGATCATGGTGAAACCTCATGCTCGATTTGATCGATAACCCCGTCTCGAAAGTGGATTGTCCGGGTTGCATAGGCGGCCATGTCACTTTCATGGGTGACCATAATGACGGTAATTCCATGATCGCGGTTAAAAGAGCGCAGAAGCTCCATGACTTCAACACTTTTAGCAGTATCGAGATTACCGGTCGGTTCATCTGCAAGCAATACCAAAGGATTGGTAACAATGGCGCGGGCTATGGCTACACGCTGCTGCTGTCCGCCCGAGAGTTCTCCGGGAGTATGATGAGCCACTTTTTCAAGCCCGACACTGCGGAGTGCCTCCATACCCGTTTTATGGCGTTCTGACGCAGAGACTCCCCGATAGAGAAGCGGGAGTTCCACATTTTCAATGGCGGACGTTTTACCCAGTAAGTTGAAACCTTGAAAGATGAATCCGATGTAGTTGCGTCGCAATATCGCCCTCTGATCACGGCTGAGGGAACCGACGTCTATCCCTTCAAAAAGATATTGACCCTCACTCGGAGTATCGAGACATCCGATAATGTTCATTGCAGTCGATTTTCCTGATCCGCTGGGACCCATGATTGCTACAAATTCCCCTTGATATATTTTCAGATTGACTCCACGCAGAGCATAGGCGGTGGCATCTCCTGTGCCGTAATATTTTTTGGTATCTCTAAGTTCTATGACCGGAGTATCGGAATGTGTCATGGTTATTCTTCAACTCCGGTGATTATTTGATCTCCGATTTTTAACGATGAACTTTTGACGATACTCATGATTCCATTGGATTGTCCGATAACGACTTTGGTTTTTACGGGAGTTTTGTTTTTCAATATCCAAACATAGTTCCCTTTATCTTCTCCATTAGTAGCATGTTTTTTCTTATCATCTTTCTTAGTAATCGGAGGAGTAAAACGTAATGCCGCATTCGGGACTACCGGAACATTTTTATATAAGCCGGTAATAATGGATGCATTGGCAGTCATTCCCGGACGTAAAAGAAGATCATTGTTTTGTACTTCTACGACCGCTTCATAGGTAACGACACCGTTGACGATTTCTGAGTTCATGCGAAGCTGAGTGATTTTACCTTCGAACACTCGGTTAGGATAGGCATCGACACTAAACTGCACCTCCTGATTCTCTTTAACTCCGCCGATGTCGGCTTCGTCAACACTGACAATCGCTTTCATCTTTGTAAGGTCTTCAGCAAGCGTAAACAAGACCGGAGTCTGCATCGATGCGACGACTGTTTGCCCCGGTTCTACTTTTCGGCTGAGGACAATCCCTTCTATCGGAGAGACGACCACCGCTTTTTTGAGATTATCTTGATCGGTTTTGAGTTGAGCCAACGATTGGGCAACCTGTGCTTTAGCAGCTGCAAGTCCTGCTTTGGCCTGTTCGAGAGCTGTTAATGCCGATTGCATATCTTTGCGTGAAGGGTAATTTCCCTGTGTGGATGCATACATTTTTTGCACCCGATCGTTTTCGATCACTGCATTATCCAACGTGGCTTTAGCACTTTGTTCATTGGCTTGAAATTTCATCCAATTGGATTTAGAACTGGTTTCAACCGCCATCAGTTTGGTGGTATCCAGCCTCGCCATCGGTTGATTGACATGTACACGGTCATTGTAGTCTACGAGTACCTCACTAATGGTTCCGGAAACTTCAATCCCGACATCAACGGTGTTTGTCGGCTCTAAATTACCGGTGGCAGAAACGGTCGTAGTGAGATCTTGAGTTTTATACGCGACGGTAATATAGGAAACTTCATCTTTTTTATTTTTCTTAATTCCATAGAGTACTGCTGCAGCAATAGCAAGGAGTATAAAAAGGACGATAAAGATTTTTTTCCATTTCTTAGGAGCCGGATTTTCTCCAAGTCCGAGTGTTTTTTCGATAGTAGCAGAATTGTTGCTCATAACTGTAGCTCCTGAGAATGTCGTGTCATGGTATAAAGAGTCGCCAATTCGATTTGAATATTGATTTCATTGATGCTGATTTCGAGTTCTTCAATGGCTTTGGTGTTTTGGATCGTTTGCAAATCATAGCCTGCTTTGTATCCGGCATCGACAGCCGCTTTGGTTGCATTGATCAATTCTCCGTAAGAGGTGAGATTATCTTTGGTGATGGCAATAACACGTTGATAGCTCGATATATGTTCAATCGCCTGTTCGTATTGTCCCGCCATTTGTCGTTTGATATCTGCCGCTTCTGCTTGCTGTTTGAGATAAAGGCTTTGTGCTTCTTGGGTAGCGGCGGATGCATTATATGTCAGCGGCATCGATAACTGTAATCCCATATCGTAAAAACCGCCGCTATAATCCGCTGATGGGAGATCATGCGAATTAAGGCGTTGTAATCCGGTATCGGCAGAGAGGGTCAGTTTTGGGAGATAAGAAGTTTTTATCTGACCGTATTGCTGAGCGCTGCTTCGGCTTTGAGCCTGTGCATAACGAAAATCCCAACCTTCATCCAAAAAATCGTTTTTTTGAATAAGGCTAAAGGTCGGCAACTGAATACTCTCGATAGGCCGGTCGCTCAGTTTCAGGATTTCGAGACGCAATTGGGAAAGGGTAAATCGGATAGCTGTATTATTTTTGAGTTCACTGCTTTGGTTCATCAAGGCATTATTGAGCAATGTGATGTCGATATCTCCCGCTTCATATTGCTTTCGTTTGAGAAAAATTTCGATCTTGCCGTTTTTGAGTTTGAGCTCGCTTTGTTCGAGTAACAGAGTATTTTTCCGGAAATTCAGCACATTGGTGATCAGTTGCTGATTGACTCCGGCAATATCTTTATGCATACTGATCGTATCGGCATCTTTTTTACTTTCTGCATAATCAATCGAATAGGTTATTCCTCCTGAACGGAAGATGTCTTGCGCAATACCGGCAGAGACATTTTGCCGGGTATCGTGAATCGACGTTGATGCCGACTTTTCGTACGTACTTGAGGCTTTCAAATTGATGGGAGAGAGCCAGTCGTAACGGAGCTTTTCGTATCCAGAATCAATTTGCTGCTGTTGCTGTTCATACATACGCTGCTTTTCCGATGAGAGAAGCGACATATCATCTGCATATGCAGATGTAACCACTAACACGGTAGTGAGGATAGGGAGTGTAAATCGGTTTTTCATGATCCCATTGTAGTCCAATTTGAGTAACATCGGTGTTAATGAATTGTAAATTAATAGTAAACAATGAAAATCTAAAAAAATATTTTTAAGTGTTATATAATTACTTTGGTAATACAATCGATCATTTGCGTCTTTTCATTAAAAAGGAAAAGTTATGCGTCAGTGGTTACCTTTTTTTCTTATCATAGCCTCATCTTGGGTAGTGCCTGCAGCTGTTTTATCCACAAAAAATAGTGCTTCTTCTACTATTGCTGCTCCTGTCAATAGTGCGATGCCGGGAGTACAGAGAATAGCCCCTGTAAACTCTGCAATACCGGGATTCCAGCCTATCAATCCTGCACTTTCTCTTGCCGATCTGAATCTGGAAAGTATCGATGTGAGTACGACTATCACAGATGGCGATACGGTTGGATCCAAGCAGGAGATTAAACTGGGTATTGCGAACAGCGGGGATGTGGCCGTTCGCGGGATTATTTTGGATGTTGTGTGCCGAAGCACCAACTGCCCTGCATCGCTTACGACAACGGTTACGATTCCGATGTTGCAACCGGGTCAAAAAGTGAGTGTACCTTGGCCGCCTAAACCGACTAGCGAAAAATGGAGTGCCGGGAGTTATACGATGGCGGCGACGCTTCGTCCGAAAGATTCGAGTGTTGTGGAGAAGCAGCTTTTCAATAATTCTAAAAACTTTGTTGTCACCGTTAAACAAAAACTCTCCTTTACCCCCTCAGTAGGTGCTTCGATGCAGAGCGGAACCATTGCTCCTGAGAAGGGAGGGATTGATCTGGTGGCATCGGATGCGGCGGTAGCTCAGACTATATTTGCAACTGAGCCTGTAGGCAACCCGGGAAAAGTGCAATTGACGGCATTAAATAAAGGAAATGTCGATGCTCCGGCTACCAAAATGCGGATTACCTGTCAGCGTTCAGGGGGAACCTCGGTTACCAATGCGGCAAATACTTCCTGCCCCTCGTATCTATCCGGAATTGCCGATGTTCCGCCGCTCAAAGCCGGAGCAACAACAATCCTTAATTGGCCTCCTCCCGCACCGCAGAGCTGGGAAGCAGGGACCTATCAGCTGACGTTTGAACTCAATTATGATCATAAAACATCCGAGCTTAATGGCTATTATGAAAACAATCGTCGATCCTTTACTCTCTTCGTTTGGCCGAAAAAAGAGACCCATTCCGTATCGAGAACGATAACGCCTCAAATTGTAAAACCGCTTGCTGTTGTACCGAAAATCACGATGCAGGAACTCATTCCGAGTCATTGGGCTCCGGGCAAAGAGTACACGCTGAATCTGATCGGGGAAAATTTGACCAAAGATATCCTTTTTTCTTTTGAGAATGGGGTGTCCCTCGAGAGAGCCAACGTGATTGACAGCCACCATGCTCAGCTTCAGATTTCCGTATCCAAACGTATCGAAAGCGGTAAAAAAAGACTTTTATTTAAACCCAATGCAGCTCAGGGACAGTTTGAACCTTCCGGACTTTACGGTTGGGTTAATGCCCCTCTCGCTTTTTCGGAAGTACCGAAATTTACGGCACCGAAAGTCGATTTGACTAACTTTACGAAAGGGAAAATCAAACTGATGTCTCCAAAGTTTGGGACATTCGGACAGAGTGGGGATGTGTCGAGCGATTACGGTATCCCTCAGGTGAATGACCAGAGTGTTTTTGAATGGCGTGAGGAAAATCCCGGCGTGGCCGAATCGTTTGAACTTCGTATCGTTAACAAAAAAAACGAAGTACTCCTTTCTAAAGTGACGGGAAGTGAGCGATCGTATCGTGCCGATCCCGATTTTGTCTATCAGCTTATTCATCTGATGCTCTCTGGAGTAAATCCCTCGGCTCTTAGCGTTAATAAAAGCACACCGGTACTCAGTACATCAAAAGGGATAGCTGCGATAGGGGGGAGAAATGCCAGCCAAAAACCGATAACGACAGATCTGAGTATCCCCGGTATAGGCGGATCAAATACTGGAGCTTCAAGCGCCTATATGGGGGTTTCGAGTGCAAAGAAAATGGAAGTTGCAGGAGTTGCAGCCACTATTCCGCTTTCGCCCGAAGCACAATATTTAAAAGATCATAACAAAGATATTGATCTTTACTGGACGGTTGTCGGAAAACGCAGCTATACCAAGTCCGTGAGTGAACCGGGAGGATCGAGTGTTAACGACCACTCTTCCGGCAAGTCCAAAACAGAAACGGTAGAAGTAGTGGTCGAAGAATCCGAAAAATGGCCTCTGCGCATCGATAATTTCACAACGGGTATGTCCTGCGGAAATGACCGTACCTCCGGCTCTATTCAGCTCGTTAATCTTGATTTCGGAAAAGGAAAAGCTCCGGGAGAAACCCAAACGCTCGATTATGTCGGCGATCGGATGAATCTTACCGGAACGTTGAGCCTTGATAAAACACCGTGGGCATTTACACAGCATCAGCAAAACGGCAGTGTCGTCGTCCCCAATCTCTTTGTCAGCTGGGGTGATGGTGTGGTAGAACCGCTCAAATTTACCAAAATGGGAACGTATTACACCGATACCTCTGCGCTGAAAATTGAAAATATGCAGCACATCTATGGGACTAACGGCAAGTATATTGTCCGTGTATTCATGCTCCCGGAGGGAGATGTGCAGCATAATGATCCCTCAGAAATCGTCAGAGCCTATGACAGCTATTCCGCATCCAAAACGGCATCGGCAGGAAACGCTTCTTATTCTGTAGGAGGAAACGATCCTTATATGCAGACGCTCGGTTATGCGGGTGAAATCCCAATGTATGATTCATCAAAGATTGATGCTGCCGGACGCGCTTATATGCTCTATTGCAAAAATCAGACGATCGATCCGAGAAAAGATTTAGTAGCGGGGGGAACATTGCATCTTGATTCCATCGAGATTACGGGGACAAATGGCTCTGGAAATGCATCTGCCGGTCCCATCAAACTCTCTGCCGGTAAAAAACCGGTTGCCCGTTCCGCTGCAGGGAAGATTAAACTCCTCTCTGTTGCTCAATCCGGTTCTACTGTGTCGTCAGGTTCGATTTCAGCATCTGGTTTAGGAGTCAGTGCTGTGCAGCCGGTTACGGCAGCACTAAACCTCTCAAGCGGAGGCTCGAGTTCAGAGGTATTCAGCCGCTGTGATGTGATGCAGGCAAATGCCGCATTGCGCTATTACGGAAAAGGAAATGCAAAATTCAGTTGGATTTTATACAGTGGGAACGATACCCAAATGGTTCTAAGCTCAACCGGCTATATTCCGGTCGGTCCCTCGAATCAAAGAGAAAATATGACATTGGAAACCTCGACACAGCCGAGTGAAGAGTCTTATTCGACCTATCCGATCGATTCTCCGACACAGGAAATGGAGAGTTTTACCGTAGGGAACCAGTACAAACTTTCCGTTAATGCCATCGTCGATCTCTCAACCACCATGGCATTAACACAGGAAGAGACGCTCAATGCACTCAAAGAAGCTGCCGATAAAATGCAGCAAAGCATTCCGAAATTTGCATCTACCGAAATGACTCCTCAGATGCTGAAAATCGCCCTCGGAGCTTCTCAGGGCAAATCGGATCCGTATCTGTCGCAGATAGCTTCCAGCGGGGTAGAAATTGGGGTTCTCTCACCTTCCAAACATGCTTCGATCGGTATGCCGACCGTTGCCAGTATCAGTCGTGCGATAACTCATACGACCGGTGCTGCTTCAGCGATAAATCTTCCAGAAACCCCGCATCAAAAACCGTATTACGTTCGTGCTGAACCGTACCGTTTTTCTGTCCATGAGACAACACCTGAAAAGCCCTGCAAATTTAGAATCCTTTCCAAATCGGGAGATGAATTCTGGATACGCAATATTTCCGACAGTGTGACTGCCGTGGGGAGCGGATCCAATAAATTTAAAGGAAAAGGGGATCTTGTCATCCCCTTGAACCTCGGAGGCTCGGTAGAGGAAAAAATCCTTCCGGTCACAATCAATAACTGGACGATTGAATCGGACGGTATGACCGTAGCCAAAGGGACACAGCTCAAAGAAACGTTCAGCGGAGACAACACGAAAATTGCCTCAGGAATGAAAATGAATCCCAAAGAGGTCAGCTGCAGTGCCCAAACAAGCGATATGAAGCTGACCATGGATGTCACAGCGCAGGATAATACATTACGGCTTGGCGGATCGGATGAACCGATCAGCTGGAACGGTGTCAGTTCAAAACTCGATGGCGAGGGTAACTGGTATTACGTAGAGACGAAAAAGAAAGAGTTTGCAATCGGATGGAGCGGGTTTAATCTCACATCGCAGACTACGGCAATCGATCTGAGCAGCAAAGAGGGTAACGGACTCTCATCGGTATGCGGCGGTGGAGGAGCATCTTGGACTGGTATTCATCTGGGCAGTGCGACGCTGAAACCCAATACCTTCGGACTGATTCAAAACAACTACCAAAAAACCGTTACGGATTGGGGAATCAAAAGTGACGGACTGTGCGGAGCTGCCGAACTCGGAAAATTTGAGGTGACCGTTGGAGAGGGGACTATCGGATTTGATTCGCTCCATGCGGAAGCAAGAGGGGGCAAATTCAGCGCCGAATATCACAATATGGATGTATATGCCCCATGGCTCGATACCCATCTCAAAGGTGAAGGGGTTCTCGAGGATGGAGAACCCGGTAAAGAGTCTGGTGTCAGCTTCAAAGGGCTCCATGCAGCAGCGGTGAGTAAATCATACGGACCGGTGTCGTTTACAGCGGACAACCTGATTTTCGGAAGTTATGAGGGGATTGGATGGGGTGTTTGGAGTGATACGACACTGACGCTGAAAGCTAAAAATAAAACGGTTACCGATAAGGCGCTGCTGAACGGATGGATTTACGGAATGGACGGAAGAGCTCATTTACTAAGCGATGCAACAGCGGCAACGATTCCGTTGGGTGGAAAAGCCGAGTTCGGAGGAACGCCGGTCGATCTCGTTTCGGCAGATCTCCTCCTGCACCCAAAAGGGGGAAAAAGTCTGGTAGATATCAAGCTTAATACCTCATTTACGATTTCGGAAGTGATGCCTTCGGTCAGTGTTCCTGTCGGATATGTTTTGGAGCGTTCAGGTAATACGTATGGTTCCAAAGGGCCGGAGGTGAAGCCGTTTGATGTCTCGGTTGCTTTCCCTCCGGGACAGCCTAACGTCGAATCCAAAATTACCGTCAATTATAATGAAGAGCCTGCTCAAATGGCCGGACGTAAAGTGGATGCCTACTTTGCCGGTTATGATGCGAAAGGTCAGCCGATCTATTCGGATGTCCCGCTTAATATGGTTTTGGAAGAGGGGGTTGCTTATGCGAGCAATGAACCGATCTATCTCGCATCCGGATCAGGTGCAACTGCGGATGATCAATACACCGGACTGGTTGATATGTCGATGTTCGGAGGTGTTCCGATCAAAGCGGAATTCCGTTTGGGTTACAAAGGGGGACATGACTACTGGTTGATGAGGGCTACCTTGGATACGGGAGGAGTGACATTTGTTCCACCGATTCTTGCTCTGTATAAAATCCGCGGCGGATTGGGCCATAATTTTCCGATGGATGCCTTTGCCCATGTCGGAACGATCAATGATGTATTCCCGCAAATGGATAATTCCTATATGTTTATGGCTGGATTGCGAGTTGGAAGTACGGATCGATTTTTGGTAACGATGGATGGTGATTTGACAATCAAGCTGGGAGAAGGGGCGCGAATGGATTTTCGCTCTTGGCTCCTTAGCGCAACGCAAAACGGTGAGGGAGATTTCCACGGTTACATGAAGTACGCAGGAGGCGGATTTGACGGAATGCTCTCCGGCCAGCTAAGCTTTTTGGATGGGGCAGTATCGGCCACCATTCCGGATAATGCAATGACGATGCATGTCGGCGGCGGAACGTGGTATTTTTATGCGGGGCAAAAAGAGGGGCCGAGAATTAATGTCCATTTGATGATAATGGATTCGAACGGATATATTATGCTCGATCCGAATGCTCTTGCTGTCGGAGGGGGACTCCATTATTATCTTAATGCGGGAATAGGGCATATTTCCGGGGATGTCGATATGGGATGTGCCATGACCTCTCAGCCTCATGTATCAGGATACGGGGAAGGAAATTTTGAAGCCAAAGTCTGCTGCTGCAGCGTCTGCGTCGGTCCGACTATTACCGCCGGTGTTAGCGCGGGGGCTCTTCCGGTTTCCGCATCGGCTCACGGATGCGTTAAAATTGATCTCGGTATCAAAACGGTCAAAAAATGTGCAAATTTCAGTCTGTAGGAAAGCGTATGAAAAAAATAGGATGGTTTATAATCGTTTGGCTTTTGGCAAGTGCGCTCTATGCGGCTCCTGCAGCGACAAAAGAAAAAAGTGCAGTATGGGCCTATTCGGACGGCAAAGGATCGATATCGCTTTTTTGGCTTCCGGGTGAGAAATGGCCGGTAAATGGGTGGAAAATTGAGCGGATAGGAACCGATGGGACAAAAGTACTGGAAACGAAAATCTTTCCCGGTTCGGATAAAGAGGCTTTGAGCAAAATCGGCTCAACCGAAGCAGAAGAGATCCAAAAATTTGCCCATGAAGTTGCAAGCGGAAAAATGGACAAAGATAAAAGCGAATTGGCAGTTTTGATTTTTGGGATGAAGGGTGCCATCGATATCCCTTTCGGGTATGCAGCCGGTTTGCGTTACATCGATCGTGAAGGGACGCGCGGAAAACGGAGCTACCGTATTACTGAAAACGGTTCCGGAGGAGAAATCGCCAATACGCTTCAAATCGATCCTTTGGAAGCGACTGCCCCGATGAAAAAGATTGATGAAGTTACTATAACGGAGCTCTATGAGGGGATAGGACTTTCGTGGAAATTTCCAAAAGGAGACCTGTACAATCCTCCGGTCGGATATCTCATTGAGCGAAAAGATCCGGATGGGACAATCGAACGATTGACGAGAGAGCCTGTCATTATCAGTGATGATTTGGATAAAAGCGGAACGCCTTTGTTTGTTGATAAAAATGCTCCTGTCGGCGTAGAGGTGACCTATCGAGTCTATGCGGTCGGTTTGTTTGGAAATCTCAGTCTGCCTGCTGAAAAAAAGATTCTGATCAAAGATTCCAAAGCACTTGTTCCGCCTGAAAATCTGGTTGCCAAAGAGGGAAAAGAAGAGGTCTCTTTAGGTTGGAAAAAGAATGACTCAGCAGGGTGTGCCGGATATCTGATCGAGCGCTCAGTATTGCATGATGGTCCTTATGTACCTCTAACCTCCGAGGGGCTTTCCCGGTCAACGGATAGTTATACGGATAAAAACCTTCGCGGAGGAACAGCGTACTACTATCGTATACGCTCCATTGCTGCGAGCGGAGAGGTCGGACACCCCTCTTATCCTGTTATGGCACAGCCTGTTTCTGAAGATCCCCCTTCCCGAGTCAAAGAGTTGAAAGCCGATGCCGGAAGAAGCATTATTACGCTGACTTGGGAAAAATCATCCGAAGCGGTTGCGGGGTACATTGTCTACCGAAGAGAAGAGGGTGCGGACAAATGGTCTCAGATGACGACCTATGTCATCCCGGAAGCACGTTATGATGATCATGTGGGAGATTTGACTTATGGAACTTATCAATATAGAGTATCCGCAGTGGGATTTGACAGCAAAGAGGGGGAACCAAGTTCAACAGTGACAGTCGCTCTTGCCGATACCATCTCTCCGAATCCCCCCTATATCACTGATCTCTATGGGGCTGATGGACGGGTAAAAGTATCCTTCAAAGTCGCTCCTCCGTATGACGATGTTGAGCGTCTTTATCTTGTTCGGAGTGTTTCAGAAACCGATGCAGGGCTAGTTATCGGAGGTGAAATATCTCCGAAAGCAACCGATGTGACCGATACATTTGTCAAATACGGCCAGCGTTACTGGTATCGGATGGTAGCCGTCGACAAAGCCGGAAACCGAAGTGACCTCGGACGGGCAAAAACCGTTGTCGTACAAAATCCTCCGATCCCGATCCCTGATCGCCCGAAACTCCGTTTTGAAAAATTGCCGATTGCCCATATCGTGATTCGTATCGGAAAAATTCCTACTCGTCTGAGTGCGGTGATTCAGCGCCAAATCGATGGGCAAGAGCAGTGGATGGCGATTACCGGTTCCATAACTGAAGAAGAGGTTGTCGATATGAAACTTCCCGCATCGGGAAAAATACGTTATCGTGTTGTGTATCAAGCGGAAAACGGCGCCAGAGGCATAGCCTCTGAAATAGCAGAATTTGACTTTTCTTCTTTACAGTGAAAGTTCAAAGGTACTGATTGGGCTCTCTCCGATCAGTTTTCCTTCCGCATCAAACCCTTTTACTCTCCATTTGTAGGTATTTCCTTTATGGAATACATGGCGAAAAGCAAAATCGGGGATCTTGTAAAAAGGGTCTTTCGTATAGGCTGAAAAAATCGTCTCTTTCGAGTCGTCCATCATCTCGATGAAATAATAGCTCCCGCTCTTTAGCGCACTCCAGGCTAAAGTATTGTCTGCTTGATCGATGATGGCTCCCGCAGCGGTGGATGGAAGTATCGTCATAACACGCACTTCTTCATCGTCCGTTACATAGTAAATAATTTCCGGGCTTCTTAATCCGGAAACGGGGGATGTGATCACAAATCGGATGATATGACTTCCCGGTGTAAATGTCGGAAGTGGCGGAACTTCCGGAAAGGTGAGTTTTACTGATTGCATCCCGCTAAGATGTTCTATAAACGGAGGATAAGCTCTTCCGTCTACTTCCCAATACCCGCGAAGCAGTCCGTTTCCGCTAAAAGAGACATCGGCATAGGCGTGCAGAGTGCTGTTTCGTTTGACCGTTGTTTCTGCTCGGCGGTTGTCAAAATAGAGCTGTACCCGTTTGATGGCAAAATCAGCGGCAACATCAGATGTTTGAGTTATGTTTACAATGGTTGTTACGGGTGTACTCGCAGACGCACATGTCAGTGTGAATTGACGTATAAAAACAAAACTTGCGCTTCCCAGTTCCTGGGCTCTTTTGAGGACCGAATACGGTACCATCACCGTTTCTGAAGCACTTCCGTATCCACTTGATATAGGGATGGAAACCGGTGTCGAGACAGTTCCTAAAATCTGATCACTAGTGGAAAATGTTCCGCTGCTCGAACTGGCCAGTGTACATGTACCCACTCCGCTTACCTGATACGAGAGCGAGAGTAGCCCTGCATCTGCTTGACTGATACGAGTAGATGAAGGTGTTACTGTAATCGCGGCATTCAGTGCTGAGATTGTAAGTGATACGAGCGCTAAAAATTGAAATATCCGTTTCATGATAATCTCCTAAAATGTGTAATTGACCGGAAGGCTGACAAAAAAGAGCAAAGCTGCAGTTTCAGTGTATCGGTCTAAAATATGATCGGTTTGTTTTGTATACAAACCTCTTAATCCGACACTCGGATCACTCAGCCATGCCGTATTATGTTGAAAAATATAGGCTATACGTGCTTCTGAAGAGAGCGATTCCTGATCATAGCTACCGATGTCGTTTTTAGTTTTGGTATAGATCCCTGAAAGAGCATAGGTATATTTTTGTTGAAACATAGTTTCATTGCCGAATAATTGGAGACTTGCAGAGGAGGTATCCGTGGTGGACAACGGGGAAGTTGCGCGGTTAAACATAAAGCCGGGTGTGATCGAGAAATCTTCAATATAATAGCTTGGAGTGATCATATACGTAATAATCGTAGAGTCATTATTTAGACTGCTTCGAT
>NZ_JAQTQR010000037.1 GCF_028712165.1 Sulfuricurvum sp.
ATTCTCTATTTCATCAGGACAAATACGTTTAGGACGGAAATCGCATTGGCGATCTCGTAATGCTACACTCATCGACAGCTCACATGTTTTACTTACGGCACTTTTATCCCAATGGGCATAAAAAGTACGGGCGCTGTAACGGTTGTGATCACTCTCGTAATGGGTGTCTCCATTGCATGAGTCTCCAAGCTCAATAATACGCTGAAACCGGCTGATATCAGAGGGGAGGGGAACCCAGAGGGCGCACTCTTTATCCTTATGGAGTGAGAGATCAAAGTTCCAGCGGATGTTATAGAGGGCAAGCCCTTCGTTGAACTTCGTAGTGGAGTCGGCAGTGAGAAAAGAGGGGGAGAAGCAAATCGCGCTAGCGAGAGCTGTTTTGGTCATAAATTCGCGTCTGTGCATGGTGTTATCCTACAATAATATCGGTATCTGTTTTGGCGACAACCTGTGCGACAATAGCCGCCGGTATCCCCTCGTTAAGACACCGTTCCTCAATTTTTCGAGCATTTTCGTGCGTTGCCGCAATCAAAAGTCCCCCCGATGTTTGCGCATCAAAAAGGATCATCTCCATATCATCTCCGATGTTTCGTGTAAAACGTACTTTGGATTCGAGATACTCTTTGTTCGCATAGCTTCCCGCAGGAATGATTCCCATCGCGGCCATCTCCATCGCCTCAGGAAAAAATGGCACGGCTCCGGCATCTACCTCAATCGTTTTAGCGCCTCCGCCCATTTCAGCCAAATGGCCCAAAAATCCAAATCCCGTCACATCGGTGCAGGCATGGGCATCAAACTCCCGTGCGATGAGTGAGGCTTTGTAGTTGAGAGTGCGCATGGTCTCCGCTACTTTAATGACGGCGGGTTCATCCAACAGATCGGCTTTGATCGCGGTGATTAAAATCCCCAGCCCCAGAGGCTTGGTGAGGACGATCAGATCTCCCTCCCGCACCGTATTGTTACGGAGAATTTTATCAGGGTGAACGAATCCGGTACACGATAGCCCGTAAAGCATCTCGGGGGTTTCGATCGTATGTCCTCCGACGATAACCGCACCGCACTCCTCTGCCTTGCTTTGTCCTCCGCGAAGGATTTCGGTTAATATCTCAGTAGGGTGGTTTTTACCGTCAAATCCGACGAGATTGAGAGCTGTTTTGGCATCGCCCCCCATCGCAAATACGTCGCTTAGAGAGTTGGCCGCCGCGATTTGGCCGTAGATAAAAGGATCATCCACCACAGGGGTAATAAAATCGACCGTCTGCACCATCGCCAAATCGTCCGTGATACGGTAAACTCCCGCATCCTCATTCCCCTCAAATCCGACAAGTAAATCTTTGTGAAATGATTTCAGATGACAGGTGACATTTTCGAGCGATCCCGGGGAGAGTTTAGCCGCACACCCTGAAGCACGGACAAACTTTGTTAGTTTAGCGCTGTTGTTCATCTTGAATTCCCCTAAGTATTTCGAGTGTTTTGGAAGGATTGTCGTTGTGAACGATCATGTCGGGCTTGATGGTCACTTTGTAGACTTTATCATAATATTGTGTCAATAATATTTCCGAAACTTTGGGCAGGTCACCGTTTTCAAATGCGGCAATACCGGCGGCTTTATCGTCACGGCTAATGTAGGGAGAAATACGTTCCATCCGCTCGATAAAAAAACTCTCATCCATTGTGTCGTACATCCGCATAATCCGCTCTATCCTCTGTTCCAAAGGAGCGGTGATCTGAATACGAAATCCCGACTCCATCTGCTTGTAGAGAGCAGGAGGGAGCATGATTTTTCCGATTCGTTTGCTCTCGGCTTCGACGAATGCCTTTTTATCGGCCTTCAAAGTGAGCAAGGCATGGACCAGCCTGTTTTGAAACTCTTTTTGGCTCGGCTGCGTACCGTTGACGTCTCCGAATACCGAACCGTAGTGATTGGCCATTTTCTCAAGATCGATCACATTTTCCAGTTCATTCAGGAGATCGCTCTTACCGCACCCCGTATTGCCCGCGAGGGTTATGAAGTTTACGGAGGGGAGATGCTCTAAATAGTCGGTTACAAAAGTCCGGTACGATTTATATCCTCCGATCACACGGTCGATCCGGTATCCGATGTTGGATAAAATCGTTCCGAGTGAAGAAGAACGCATACCCCCTCGGGCACAGTAGATGGCGACTCTGGAATTGGGAGTAAATGCGGGATAAATATCGTGAATATGACGAGCCGCATTGAGGCAGACATACGAAGCCCCCTTGACCCGCGCTTCAAATGGGGATATTTGTTTGTATATCGTACCGATTTCGTGATGTTCTTCGTCATTCAGTGCGTAAAAATTTTGTGCAAATGGGATATGAGATTCACCGTATTCATGCGGACTTCGCGCATCAATAATGAGGTCATAGGTGTTAAGGGATTCTAAAAAGGTTTCAATAGGTATGGTTTGTATCATTTAAAATTCTATCATTTATCGGCTAATAGCTCCATTATAAGCCCTCTTATGTCATAGTTCCATACATAAAAGGGAGTTCTTATGGCCGCAGGTTCAACGATCTACAAAGCACAACTCAGCATCGCCGATATGGATCGTAACTACTACGAGACCCATGAGATCACGATAGCCCAGCACCCCTCAGAGACCGATCAGCGCCTGATGATTCGTCTCGTTGCTTTTGCCCTCAATGCCAGTGATCGTATGGTGATTACAAAAGGGATCGGCGGAGACGATGAACCCGAATTGTGGGAAAAAAATTATGGCGGAGAGATTGAGCTGTGGATCGATCTGGGGCAGATGGACGAGAAGCGGTTGCGCAAAGCGTGTGGACGATCTGAACATATGGTTGTTTATACCTATAATCTCAAAAGTGCGACTGCATGGTGGAAACAATACGGTGCAACGTTTGAACGATTTAAAAATCTGCGTGTCATTCATCTGCATACGGAAGGGATAGAAAAACTGTGTGCGCGATCTATGCGGCTGCAGTGCAATATCAGCGACGGTGAACTGAGTTTTCACAGTGAACACGGAGATGTTACAATAACGCAAGAAGAGTGGCAGTAATACGTCACAATTTGATACACCTTCTGCTCCTTTATAGTTAAATCCGTTTGCATTGGCTATACTTAGACCCTTAGATTTACATCACGAATGGATCAAACAATGAAACGAATAATTGGAAAATTTAAAAGTTCAATTGCAAAATTAGAGCTTCACGACCGTGTATTACGGGAGAACACCCTTATTTTGGCGGAACCGGGTTCAGGTAAAACCCATTTGGCTAATAAAATTCGCGAGTTTGTTATAGCAAATGAAATACCGACTCTGTATCTCGATTTTTCCAATCCCGAAATCGATCAAATCGAAGAGCGGTTTAAAAACGGTGCTGAATTTTTTTACATGCGTTTTGATGAGAGCGATGAGTTCAATGCCGCGTTGGATAGCGCGATTGCAGAGCGTAAAAATATTTATATGGCGGTAAGTCCTACATTTTTTGCCAGCAAACGGGATATCAAAAGTAAACTTTCCCAAATGATGCAAAAACGTGAATTGCTTGAAAATTATTACTATTTTATGCAGGAGATTGCGAGTTTGGAAGGGTTCTATACCAAATTTGAAGACTTTATTTTCTATATTTTCGACCTTGTCAATCTCAAAAAATTCGGGCTTACCTTCTTGACACAGCCGCATGAGATTTTTGAAAATCCGCGTATTAAACTACTCTTTTCATTCCTGTATATCGGACGATGCTCAAATGCCTATTATTACAATACAACCGTATTGCGTAATATGAAACCGCATACCTTTTTGTATCAACACCGAGTCGATAATCGTTCACTCCTCTTTAACAATATTCAAAGCGACATCGTTTTCATAGACGATTGAAATCGTATCTAGCGGTTCTCTCATCGTTGAAGATGGAGGTTAAAACCGCTATAATTCCATAATTTTTTACATTTTTTAGAGGAGAGTACCGTATGGGAAGAGCGTTTGAATATCGCAAAGCGGCAAAAATGAAGCGCTGGGGAAATATGTCGAGAATATTTCCGAAATTAGGAAAAATCATCACTATGGCGGCGAAAGAGGGCGGGGAAGATCCTGATATGAACCCGAAACTTCGCAGTGCTATTTTGACGGCAAAAGCGCAAAATATGCCGAAAGACAATATCGACGCGGCGATCAAACGTGCCAGCGGTAAAGATGCTATTTCATTGGCTGAAATGAACATTGAGGGAAAAGGACCGCATGGTGCGCTCTTTTTTGTAGAGTGTGCTACGGATAACAATGCACGCACTATTTCCAATGTCCGAACTATTTTCGGTCGTGCCAAAGGGGAAACCCTGAACAATGGTTCTTTGGAATTTATGTTCAGCCGTAAAGCGGTATTCCGATTTCCAAAACCTGCTATGGATTTGGAAGAGCTTGAATTCGCACTTATCGATGCCGGAATTGAAAGTATCGAAGAAGAAGAGGGTGAAGTGAGTGTTTACGGTGAATACACCTCATTCGGAGCTTTGTCAGCCGAACTTGAAAAAATGGGGATTACACCTGATAGTGCTGCACTGGAGCGTATCGCAAACTCTCCGGTAGAGTTTAGTGACGAGCAAATGGCGGATATTGAAAAACTGATTGATAAACTCGAAGAGGACGATGACGTCCAAGCCGTTTATACCAATATCGGATAACATTTATTCAAAGAGGTTTCGGCCTCTTTTCCTACTTCTTTGACGTTCTCTTTTTAGAGAAAATTATTACTGAACATTCACTACATCACACTTTTATCACATACTTAACCACTATTGTATAGATTATATGTTATAGTAATTCCTTATAATAATAACCGCACTAGGAGAGAGAATGAAGTTTTCAATGGTTACAAAAGCCGTTCTTGTTACATCTTTGATGTTAGGATCAGCAGTGTATGCAAAAGAATTCAAAGTACTGCCGATTTTAGACAATAACTTTTGTCCAAATATCCAGGTAGGACTTTCTACCGGATATATGAATCTTAAAAATGTAAATGCCGAGGGATCTACCGTAGGGATAGAGATTTCTCTTGATTGCCCTGTTTTCACCCTTCCATGGGATAACCTTCGACAGCAAATCATGTTAAACCATTTTGACAGTGACGGTTTGGAGATGACAAATCTCGAATTTAATCCTTATTATCTCATCAGTTTAGGCAATAATATGGAGTGGGGATTTGGCCCGGGATTTGGTGTGATCTTCTCAAAAGCACAGAAAAGCGATACGGTGTTTACTCTCCAAGCAGGAACCGGTTTGAAATATAACATCAGCAAAGAGTTGTATACGGGTGCCGATATTCGATATCAATGGACACAGAAAGCAGAACTTTCAAACGGATATAAAGAAGATCTTGATAATTATCGTGCACAGGTTAAAATCGGGTATCGTTTCTAATCATCCCATCTTTCTCGCTTACTCAAAGAGCGGGAAATCTATTCCTCTTTATTTTCTTCCTCATCTGTTTTTGAATAGTGTACTTTTGCATCCAATAAAAGCGTTTTTGCAAAATGGGCTTTTGTTCCTGATGGAAAATGGGGATCTTTTAAAAGTACCGATATTTTCTTGCTTTTATTTTTTTCGATGAGCTCTTTGAGGTTTCCTTCTCCCATTCCGTATGCAAAGTCGGCCAAATACCATGTCCCAAACTCTTTTTTAAGACTTTTAATGTAGCGTATCACCGCTTCGGTGGAACGGTTAATATCAAGCCGTCCATCATTGCCTTTTTTGACTGAAAGACCGAAATTCCTAGCACTCTGTTTGCTAAACTGCCATAATCCTGCAGTATTGTATCCTTTGGCATGAGGGTTGAATTTCGATTCTGAGTAGGGGATCATCGTAAAAAAGAGAGGAATTCCGGCTTCACTAAATTTGGCTTCGATAGGTTTTAGATCTTTTTGTGTTGCTTGGTAGCGTTTATAAAGAGGGGCGATAGTTCCGCGATAATGATCCAGAGTCGTATCCAATACCGACGTATCAAGGATGGATTCATTACTCTCTAAGGATTGAAGCGAGAGATCAATCGATTCGACATCGCTTCTGCCAAATACGCAAAGAGCTGAGAATAGGATGGTGATAGCCAAATACTTTTTCATGGGGCTTCTTTTCCTATAGTATATTTGAATAATTTATAATAGCTAAAAAAAGTGAAGATGTATCCGACTTGCAATGAATCAGACGATACGATCGGGAAGAGTCTGCAGATTATGAAGCCATTCGTCCCGTTTTTGTAGATGCAGTTGAGAGGGATCAAGATCCGTTGCAAAATTCTCTTTTTTGGCTTTTTTTAAGAGATGGCGAATTTCAGTATCAACCCCGAATAATTTGCAATAATTAGCGACTCCCGATGAAAAAGTTTTTTCTTTTTTGGATTGCAATATTTTGAGCTGTATCTGATACGCCATACGTAGAATATTTCCGATACGTTCATAACGTCCAGGAAGGTTCATAAGATTTTCAAGCGTTGCCTTGATGGAAACGATATCTCCTCGTATGGCATACCCTTCACATAGCTGTAATTTTTCTTGCCATTGGCGCTCTAACTCCTGGACCCAAGGCAGAATCAACAGTTCAGGATAGAAATCGAGTATATGATAGGCAGATCGCCAATGCTGATTGGTAATAGCGTGGTGTATATTGGATGCCTGAGTTGAAAATTTTTTCAGCTCTGAGTAAGTTTCTTCGTATTGAACGATATTCCCCAGTTCATGGAGCAGTAAAGATGCATGATCAAAAGCCTGATTTTTGAATGCCTCGATAATAGCGTTTTCCAACTCTCCCGCTTCGTCAATCAATTGGGTGTAGGATGGGAGTTTACGCAAAATTGAGTACTGTTGCGTCAAATGGTTTAAAAGATGATAATCACGATCGTGAATTGCTTTGGAATAGGTTTTTAATACATCAGAATGGTGAATAAGAAGTTGAATCATAGGGCGTTTACTGTTAACGGCTGCAAAAGGTTCAAGCTCCTTTTGCGCCTCTTTTGTTTTACCGAGCAGAATGAGTTTCTGTGCTTTGTTAAAACGTTCAGTCCACATTTTTTCCGTTTGTTTGTAAAAGGTTGTTGATTGCAGTAACGCAGAGTGTTCAACCAATCCATAAAAAGGGGAAAACTTTCGGCTCTCGAAAAGAAATTTAAGCCGTTCTATGTAGGTAAATGCATTCAGAATTGGGGCAATCTCTTTCGATTTGACGCTTTTAAAAGGGTCTAGGAACTCTTTTGCTTGATCAATGGATTCCTTTTCTAAAGCATGTCTGGCTTTTTCCATTGCATTAGTAAAAATGGATTCCAATAACACATACGACGGACTCTCTTGTAATAACGGTTCTTCTCCGCAAAAGCGGTAGGCTTCGGTATATGCATGTGAATCAATAAGTGCATCCAGCTGATTGGTCGGCTGTAGATCAAACTCATAGAGTTCACCATTTTGTGTTCCGATAAAGAGATGTTCATTGGCATCCTTGCATACCCAGGTAATAGGGTGTTCGAGCTCGATATAGCGATCTTTTAATACTTTCATGGTTTCAATATTGATCAAGGTTAGGGAGCGCTGTTGAGATGCTGCCAAAACAAAAGGGGTAGAACCGACATTCAAGAGATGGACAATAGGACCCAATGACGTGGAGACCCTTTGATTGGGAAACTTTTTATTCCGGGATATCTTTAATAAAACACCGTCTTGATTTCCACAGATCAGAGCCTCTTTGTAAAATACAATTGCTTGAGTTTTCATAGGACCGGGATGAAACCGCTGGGTTTGGGTTTGACTCCGATAATTCGTAACGACGATATTCCCGCCGTAGCCCGAACTCGCAAGCAAATTATTATGAAATGCCAAGGCAGAGACAAAATTGATTTTTGGTTTTGTGTACAGCGTACTGTATTCAGGAAATGAGTGTAACCTGGAAACCAAAGTATTGGCGTCATACCGCCACAGAAGGACACGTCCTTGATCGGTACCGCACACAAAATGAGAACCATCAGGAGAAAAAGCGATCGCTGTCGGTGACTGTTGATCCAGTTCAAAACGGTTGAGGAGTTTTTTTTGGTTCAGGTCAACAATATGAAGAATATTATTTTCTTTTGATCCGAATACCAATCGCATATGTTTGGGATCAAAGGCATAAAGGAATTCTGAGTTTTTGGGGACGTTTAGATGCAGTATCTTTTCTTTTGTATCGGTGAGTGTATTGTAAAGAAAGATTTCATGATCTGCTGTTACGATCCCAAGTTTAGACGACTGTAACGGCATTATAAATGAGATAGATGATTCAAATTGCGCCAAGCGGGTTTTGAGAGGCATTATTCAATTTCTTTATCTTAGGGTATCTAAGGAGTATATCATAAACGAAATATAATATTCATTTGAATCAAGATTCGCTACAATGGTGGAAAGAAGAAGATGTTAAAAAGGGTGAGTCAATGCAAGCGGAAAGAAAACAGATCATTCGATATGCCTTGGATTATGAGATTGAGGATATCAGTACTTATTCAGGATATAAAGGTGATTTAATAGCAAAAGTAGTAACAAAAGATTTAAATGCAGCTGTCGAGATACAACGATATGCACGCAGTTTAAATATTTTGGATGTTGTGGTCAAACACAATCCGAATCTTGCCATATATGAAATCTATTGTGTTACAAAAGATTCACATGTATATCATTTGAAAGAAGAAAATATTATGGAAGAAGTTCATTCTCATCATACCGTTAAAGATCCATGGGGTGGAAGTAAATAAAGAGTTTAGAGTAGTTTCGTTCCCGTCAAAAACAGATAATCTTTTCCCGTTAACGTAACCCGAAATTTTTTTTGCTGCAAATATTTTTTACAATAGTATATATCTTTTACGAGTATCGACATCTCCGAATAGGGGTAGTTCGGTGCCTTGGCTCCATAGATCATCTCTCCTCCCATCCAGCGGCAGTTCGGAAACCCCAGGATTATTGCTCCTTCTTTGCTCAGGTACTCTTGTACCAATGATGCAAAAAGCGATTTGAACTCCAACGTACTGCTTTGCAATGTTCCGATTGTCATGATGAGATCAAAACGTCCTAAATTCAGAGAAGCGAGATCGTTGATGTCGTGGACGTGAAATGTTGCATTACCCTCATTAAACCGTTCTCGTGCGACGGTGATGGCACTTTCTGAGTGGTCGATACCGACGAGTTCGATATTGCTATACTCTTCATGAGGCACTATGGTGCGGATGAGGTCAAATTCGTCTCCCGTATTGATCCCCAGATTTAGAATCCGTTTTTTATCCCCGACTTTGACACTTCGAAGTGCACGCAGATAGGCGCTGAGAAATGCCGGTTCTTCGTTTTTATGGATCGCCGCGAAACGCGATGCCGTTCCGTATTTTTCCTCTTTGGCTTCGGAAGAATGAAAAGAGTCGCTGAGGTCGAGCTTTTCGTAGGTAATCTGTACGGTATGTTCGGATACGGTTTTCGGGGTCAGCATCCGGCAAAAGAGCAGTTCTCCCAGATCGCTTAGCGCTTTGTAGCTGCGATAGAGATAGGATATTCCATCGACCGTTATCGTTTCGCCGGCGTAGTGTCCGCGGCCGATATCGGGATTGAGCACTTCAAAAGAGATTGTATCGGACTCTTTGAGAATTTTTTGTGCCCATGAGAGGATATCGGTGAGGGGATCGTTCGTAAAGGTTTTCAAAACAGCTCCCACGGCTTATTCCATATTTCGAGCTGATTTTTGCACTCTGCACTCACAAACCGTTCCCCCTCTTCGGGCGGTACAACAAACTCAAACGCTTCATCGTTTAGACGAAACCGCAGAGCATAGGCATGCAGATATCCCCGTTCCTCTTTGCGCGCTTCGTCGGCTTGCGCGTAACGCTCATCTCCTGCGATAGGGGAACCTAGGCTTTTGAGGGCGACGCGGATCTGATGGGTTTTCCCTGTATGGGGTTTGATGAGAAAAAACCGCTCATGGGTGCGCAGAGCACAGCTGATGAACTGTGTGATTGCAGGATTTTCCATCGTCGTGAGGAGTTTGTAATCTCCGCGTCGCGCACTTGCCATATCACCCTTGATCCATCCCATCTTTTTCTTCGGTTTGCGCATACTGATGGCGAGGTAGTATTTTTCGACTTCGCGTGCTTCGAACATTTTCCCGAACTGTGCCGCCGTTTCGGAATCTTTGGCGAGGATCACGAGACCGGAGGTCATCTTGTCGAGACGGTGGACGGGGAAGAGGGGAATGCCAAGCTGTTGGCTCACTTGGACAACGAATCCCGCTTCTTCTTCGGAGTGAAAGTTTACACCTTCACTTTTATAGGCGATGACTAAAGAGGGGTGGTCATAGACTATTATCATGGTGTGATTATAGCGAAATGAGATAGTTAAAGATGGGTTACGTTTCTCGGCTTGATCGGGACTCTATCTTACAGTATGTTAGATTTTTTATTTTTTCTAACGATAATATAGAAGCTAATTGCAAGAAGTATAAAAAAGCAAATAAATGAATTTATTGTAGTATCAAATGTTGGACCATTATCACCTAATGCTATACCACCCGGAGATAAAATATTGAGTGATCCCATTAAAAATGAGATAGGAATTATAATTAAATAGTCTATAAGACCATTCATTCCTTGTTTAAAGTAATTAATTAAAGCTGTGAGGGTTCCACCTAAAAATAATGCCATTGCGATATTAAATGGTATAGAAAAAACGAATTGAATTAAAATTTTAACAGAAGTTATACTGATTTTTTTGGATAGGTTTATACCTAAAAGAATTAACAACATTGTTAGTACTAATGACACAAATGTTGCAGGTACTCCCAAAAATAATGCAATTAAAGGCATATTTACTACTTTTTACTTTTTAAATATTATAGTTGAAAATGTCCTATAAAACAAACTATTTTAAAGCTGTGTTCTTGAAAAATAAAAGTATATAGATGCATATATTCATCAATTTCTCTTTTTATATTTAACTTACTATAAAATACTTGACAATAAAAGCGTATTTAATATATACTACGTTAAACAAAAGGAGATAATATGAAAATTTCCCAGGATGCCAAAGAGCTGACGAAGATCAAAATTCTCGAAGCGGGTGTTGAACTCATCATTGAAAAAGGGTTCAAAAACGCTTCTATGAGAGAGATGGCTAAAAACGCCGGAGTCAGCAATCCGACGATCTATAACTATTTCCCGACCAAAGAGCAGATGTTGTATACCTACATCGAGTTGAAACATCAGCAAACGCAGGAGATTTTAAATGCGATTGAGGATTTTCATACCTATACCTTGCGAGAGCAACTCCAAACATTGATCGAGACCGAACTCGAACTCTATCTCGAAGATCGGGAGTTTGTGATCCAAATCGCCGATATGGTTTTTCACTCCTCATCGTTAAAACTCGAATCCCTCTATGCGACCAATCGTCTCTTTACCGATATGGTAGGTGAAATGATCGCTATCGCCATCGATGCGGGAGAGATCGAGAAACCTCCGTTTGAAGAGTATCTGCCGAAGCTGTTTTGGGATTACTTCGTGGTGGTGGTCGCGTATTGGGTCAAAGATGAGAGCGAATCGTTCGAAAATACGACGCAGTTTATCGACCATTCGATGGGAGTTATCGAAGCGTTGCTCCAATCGAATCTTCTGAATAAAGCGTCTGAGTTGGGAATGTTTTTGTTCAAAAATCATCTCCTCTCTTCGTTGACACGCTTTTCTACCAAACAGAGTCGTTTCACAAAAATGAAACGCAAACTCGGCGAGGTGTTTCATGGATAAGTGTATACCGACAACCACGATTGCACGTGCCAATGTGATCGGCAAAACGTTGGTTAAAATCGGAGCCAACCACTCCAAAGGGGTGATTAAAAAACTGATCTCATCCGATAGCAACCGACAATCTATCCACGATGAGACGCAAGAAGCAACGGCAAAGCTGATCATCGAAGCCCTCGGCGAGCTCAAAGGGGTATCGGTCAAAATCGCCCAGCAAGTGGCATTGGCATTGCCGTTTTTACCGCAAACCTATCTCGAACAGATCACTAAATCGTTTAATGCAATCCCTCCGATCAATCGCGCATTGATCCGTAAAATCATCAAGCAGGAATTAAACGGCTATCCTGAAGAGCTGTTTGAATCGTTTGAATCCACACCGTTTGGGAGTGCGAGTCTCGGACAAGTCCACAAAGCATTCCATAACGACGAGAGTGTTGCAATCAAAGTGCAATATCCCGGAATCGCCAACACGATCAATACCGATATGGGGATGATAAAATTCGCACTTCAACGTTTCGCAAAAGGGCAAAACGTCGATCATATCGTCGAAGAGATCAACCAACGACTCTACGAAGAGGTCGATTACACCTATGAAGCGAAAAATGTCCTCTTTTTTGGCGAGCGTCTCAATCATCCTCATGTGGTTATTCCTAAAGTCTATTCCGAACTTTCCACCTCAAAAGTTTTGGTGTGTTCGTATGTAGAGGGGAAATCGTTTGGCGAATTTTTAACTTCATCCCCGTCGCAAGAGGTGCGAAATCACTTCGCACAGCTCCTTTTTGATACCTTTTTTACCTCATTGTATCAGCTCAAAGCGATCCATGCTGATCCGAATCCTGGAAATTTTATCTTTATGGATGACAACCGATTGGGGCTTATCGATTTTGGTTGTATCAAATACGTCGATGACGACTTCCTTGTCCCCTATAACCGTTTACACCTCTCTCTCATTGAGGAATGTGATGATCTTAGTATCGCAAAGCAGTATGCCGCGCTCAACATGATCGATTCGAGCGATGATGCGTCGATGGTTGCTTTTTATAACGAGGTGATAAAACCTCTGGATCGGCTCTATATCGATGTCCTTACAAAAGATCATTACGATTTCGGAAATGATCACTCTTTTTCCAAAAGAGGGTTTGACACGATCTTGGAAGTGCAAAAAAAACAGACCCACTCGGTTCATAAATTTAACCAAGAGTATCTTTTTCTAAACCGTACCCTTTTGGGGTATTACACGATGTTCGAACAGCTGGGTGCGCGGATCGACACACGATCGGCTAGAAAAATAATGAATCAATACCAAGGAGAAAATCATGGCTAATTTGACTGAGGAGATCCAAAAGATCGATTTTGAGGATAATCATTTTAAAAATGTCCGGTTTAGTTTATTGTTGGTGGGGATTAGTCTGCTGTTGGCACTGTTCAAAACACAGTTCGTTCCAGATCAGGCGATAGGTTTGGGAAATATTTTGTTTTACATGATTGCGCTGATACCGATAGCGTATCTGGGACTAAGCCGTCAAGTGCTCAACCGTTATACCCATTGGTTCCTCCCTATTGTTTTAGTGTGGATCGCTGATATTTTTATCTACAACAACACATTGACGCAAGAGTTTTTGCCTTTGATCGTCGTGGGAACCATCGTTATTTTGTATCTGACGAGTATGCATAAAGTCGATTATCTGTATCAGACACTGATCCCGAGACTTTTGATCGCATTTTCATTATTGAGATATCTCAGAGTTTTTACCGTCCATATCTTTTCACTCAATCCAAACTATTCGATCTATAAAAGAGTTTTGATCGGGATATTGATTACCGTACCGTTTATCGGAATATTTTTGACTCTATTTATGAATGCGGATACTAACTTTAATATCGCCGTTAATAATGTCATAAGCTTTTTTGCCATGCCGCAGCTGGATAAATTGGTGATGATTCCGGTTTACTTTTTGATCTATTTGAGTCTATTTTTGTATAGTTATCTCAATCGTGCCGAGCGTCCCGTCCAAGAGAGCCAAAAGTCATTTGATATGGTCATCGTCGGTATTTTCTTGGGAGCACTGAATCTATTGTTCGTGACGTTTTTGGTGTTTCAGATCGCCTATTTGTTCGGAGGAGAAGCGTATGTCAGACAATCGGGTATTTCACATGCGCAATTTGCCCGTGAAGGATTTTTTCAGCTCGCATGGGTCATCGGTTTGGTCGTTGTGATCTTTTTAGCCATTATGCGCCGGTATCAAGGGGAACTGAGTATCAAGATTTTGATGAGTCTTTTTATGATGCAGACAATCATTATGGGAGTCGCATCGCTCACAAAGATGCAATTGTATCAAACACTATTAGGGATGACGACATTACGTTATTACGCGGAGTGGTTCGAGTATTTTTTAATCGCCGTTTTGGTTGTAGGAATCGTATTCACACTGTTACGCCAATCGTTTCATTTGATCCTGAATACCGTCACTGCAATGGGATTGATCGCTTTTACGGTCGTTTCGTCACTCAATGTCGATTATATGATCGCGTCGCATAACGTCGAACAATTCAAAGGTAAACCCGAACAACTTGATATGGCAATGCTTTCCAACCTATCGATAGATGCATTGCCGGCTTTGAAACAGACTCCGGTGATGGTTACGGTCAATTTTCCTAAAGATAGCTGCCGCTTTGCGATGCAATATCATTATGGAAGATGTGAGCTTATTCGTAATCACGGAGATACTCAATTGAATTATGTAAATGCGAATGAACGTATCAGTACGTATGCATTCAATCAATAATCAGGAGGATGGTCATGGATATTTTTGAATTTTACAAAACGTCAGGTATCGATTTAAAAGAGCATAACGGGTCGCAATTTTACGCTTTGAGACCTGATGATGCATTCGTATTGTTGGATTTACTGGATCAAGATCACGTAACGCTGCACAGTATCGACGTAATGTGCAAAAACGAAAACGGTCAGTATGATTATCTGAGAGAATCGGGCAAAAGCGTCAACTGGGATTTGGACTCTGAAGGGATAGCTTCGGAACAAAGATACGAGGTCGTCAAACAAAAAATAGAAGCTCTCAATACCATAGCGGATAAGGACAATCTAGCGTTTTTGTTTTCGGATGAGAAATCGTACAAAGCGTGGAAAAAAAATCATCAAAAATGGAGTGCGTAAACCGATGGAAGCAGCTATGAAACCGACTCGTCTTAAACGGATTCTTTATCCGGCATCCTTTTTTGCCGTGTTGTTGGCGATCATCTATAAAGCCGATACGGCGAACTATAACTTCGCGTTTCATGTGGTGGGGATGATTCCATACGGCGATAAAATCGCACATGCGATCTTGTATGGGATCATGGCGTATTTGCTCAATTACGGGTTGAATGGAAAGCGGTGGTTTCGAATAGAGATCGGGATGTTGCTCGTTATGAGTTTTGCGTTTGTCGAAGAGGTGAGTCAGCTCTATTTTCCAAGCAGAACATTTGATTGGTTTGATATTGCCGCTGATGTTGTTGGGGTTATATTGGCGACGGTGATTTATCGGATATTGAAAAAAAATGAAAAAGCGTAATATCTTTTTGACTGTTGCTCTTGGCATTGTAACAACAGCATATTATACGGGGATTTCTTTTTCGATACCGATATTTAACACTGTTGTTTTTGGGATAGCTTTAATCTCATTTATTATTTTATCGAATCTGTTAGCAACAGAAAATGCAAAATTTTATATCAAATTAATTTTTGCTTTTGGATGGGTATATACATTTGTATTTGGCATATTTTTATTAACAGGGTTAATAGATTGTCGAAATAGTGATTTATCAAATATAGATGAAACTCAATTCTGCACACGATCAGGTTATGGTTTTGTAGGAACAGATAGTGGTGAGGAAATACGTGCCTATAAGAGATTCTGGATTTTTGATAAGGAAATTGGACTTGACCGTTCTTCTGTTATGTATCAGAGTCCGAAGGTTACTATGGGTATTTATGCATTTTGTAAAGATAAAAAGATAGTTGAAATCAAATAACTATATAGTTTATGATAATTTTGAATGTACTCATCTCTAAATCTTCAAGCGTTATCTCCCAAGAATAAGCATTGACAAATATGTAATTAATGTATATAATCATAATATACATTCTGTAAAAAAGGTGAGTGATGTTTGATTGTCTCGATATCGAACAACTATGTGGTTTTGATTGGGATGAAGGCAATATCCAGAAAAACAAGCTTAAACACAATCTTGATTACTGGTTGATCGAAGAGATATTTTTCAACGAACCATTGCTCATCTATGAAGATAATGCCCACTCGGAGCAAGAGTGTCGATGCTATGCCTTAGGTAAGTCTGATGATGCTCAATTGCTGTTTATTGCTTTTACCGTGAGAGGGAAAAGTATTAGGGTGATTTCGGCACGACCTATGAGCAAAAAGGAGAGAAACTATTATGAAAAAAATGCCTGAACTAAAAACAGAAGAAGAGATTACGGCGTTTTGGGACGAACATGACTCGACCGACTATATCGATTGGGACAAGGCAAAGCCAGTACGTTTGGTAAAACTCCAAAAAAGTGCCAAAACGATCTCGATCCGTATGCCAGTCGATATGATCGAAACCCTGAAAATCCAAGCGAATAAAAATGACATTCCCTATCAATCGTATCTGAAGATGCTGATTGCGGATGGGTTAAAAGCGCATGGATGAAATTTTGATAAGTACATGGAGCTCTCGCTTCTACTCTTTTGAATTAGGGAACTTGGAAGATTTGCTAATAAGTATTCTCACTTTTTTGCGTGAGAATAAGAGAGGTTTGAATTGAAAAAAACTAAAATGACTAGTGATTTGAAAAGTCATAAATTCACTAAAGGTTTAGTTATAACTCCAATGAATAACATCCAAAATATGGAACCTGTTTCATGGACAAATGATAGGCTTCCAGAATATATATGGCTTGGATTAATTATAATGAATTTTGATAGAACAAAAGGAATTGAAAAAGCTGGAAAGATTTTAAAAGAAATTGCTCAAATAAATAAGTTGATTATCAAGCCTAAACTATCAAGTATTTTCTCATTGCCTGAAACAGAGCAAGAAAAAATTTATAAAATTATTTGTAAGGAAATAGATCCTAAATGTTTAGCCCCATTAACAGTTATTTATAGAAATTCATCCTATCCAGTTTTTAATAAATATTTTAATTTATCAGATATTTTCATAAGTACAAGAATAAATGTTCTTAGTGATGCAATCAAACTATATTATGATCATCAATCATATGAAGCTACTGATTTAAGATATGTAGTAATCTCAATGATGATTTTTCAAGAGAAACTCTCTTTCCATCAAGGGAGTGAAATACCAGAAGCTTTAGTAAACTATCCATATACTGATCACGATGATGAAAAAATGAGATTGTATCGTCCATGTATTAGAGTAACTGAGATGACGGATTTTGAAAATCTATCAGATAAAGATTTTACAAATAATTTTTGGAAAGAGATCGGGATGAAAACTAATTGTAATATAGTAGCCATTGAACTCAAAAATATAGGCATAGAAATGAATTATAAAGAATATATTTCGAGTATTCAAGAAAGAATATATTATCTTTTACATGAACACAAAGAACAATCAATATATGATGATAAGTTCAGTGTACTAATTGGTTCTTTTACTTATGCTTTAAAAATTTTTAATGAAGTTATAACAAAAGAATTAAGTGATTGTATTTTAGGTCGTCATGCTTTAAGAACAATTATTGAAACATATATCAATATAAAATATTTGCTGAAAATTGAATCTGAACACCCTAATATTTGGGAAGAATATAAACTTTATGGAGTCGGTAAATATAAGTTACCTTTGCTTAAAGCAAGAGAAACTCAAATAAATGATAAATCTCATTTTATTGAACCATTAGTGAATGTGATTGTAAATGAGATTTTTTGGGAAGAATTTATAAATATCGATTTGAGATATTTTGATAAAAAAGGCATTAGAGAAAGATTCGAAATAGTAGATGAAAGAGATTTATACGATATTTTTTATGATTATGATACAAATTTTGTACACGGTTTTTGGGGTGCTATTAGAGAAAGTTCTATGTTGCATTGTGATAATGCAACACACCAATATCACACCGTACCTGATATAAGTTTTGAGCAAAAGCTAGCTGATATTAATCACGATATATATTCAATTATAGAGAAATTTAGTAATTTAATTGACGAACTTTATAAGTAGATCATGATGAAGATGTCTTACATTGAGAATTCTCAAAGGGCATATTTTGAGTTGATTAAAGAATATGAACAGGTAGTTTTTTCTGAGGAAGTAAACCAAAAAAATATTGCAATGATGTTAGATAATATTCAATGTTTTTGGCTTGAAAAAAAAGAAATTCTAAAAATAGAGCTAGAAAATATAACAAGTAAAAAAGAATGTTTTATATTAAGTGGTGCAATTTATTTAGATGTTGATGACTATGAACATTATATATTTAAATCACTTGGTGATGTACATATAATTTCAGATCCTCTATTAAAATTGGAAAACTTTTTTAGAGTTCCAATTTCAAGATTTAATAGGGAATCAATTGAAATTTTTAGAAGAGCTTTTCATGATGTTTTAAAAATATTATCAGAGCATTTAAATTTATTTTACATTTTACCAATAAAAATAATTGCAATTTCCGATGAAAAAGAGCATTTAGAATTACTAGAAGAATTTTTATTGAAATTTATCAATTCAATTTTAAGTGAAGATTTTAAAACATTTGATAACTTTTTTGAAAAGTATTCGACATATGATGAAATTGAAGAAAATATGTCTTCTTTCTTTAAAACCAGTTTAACTTTTTGTGATTCAAATGACAATGGCTTACCGTTAAAAGAGAAGATTGAAGGATATATCAGTGCAACTCCTATAATGATTTCAATTATAAATAACAAGTCTGAAGCAGAAAAATTTATTTTGGTAATTCAAAACTGGATTACACAGATTATAGACATTTTAGTAATTTCATTGAATACGAATATAACACCATATATAAGGTTTAAACCAACTTTTCATTATTTAACAATTGTAATGTATACATTCCTTGAAGATAAATATTTTAGAAATATGATAGAAAAAACAATAGTTTTTTATATTTTATCTAAAACAGTAAATAAAGATAATTTAGTTGATATAGAGTTTAGCAAATTTGTAAACATAACTAGAGAAACGAATTTTTTAAATATATTTATAGATGATATGAGAAAAAATAAGATTGATATTTTTAAGACAGGAGTTGAAAAAGTCGGTTCAATTATAGAAGATAAATTTTGTAGTGTATTAAAAATTGGTGAATAGTTTTTGCAGTTTATATTAAAGGGAGAATGATATTGATGCGAGGGATATACTCTGAATTCATTGATAATGAAGTATACAAAGAATCAGAAAAAGATTGGTATGTAGAATTGTCCCGTACTGATATGTACTGGTATGATTTATTAATTAATCCAACAGATTCTGGTTATAGTTTTGATACTCGGAATTTAATAGTTGAATATTTAAAGAATTTAAAAAAAGAGATAGAAGAAAACCTTGAAAAAAGGTTTATTTACTTTATATGTTCTCGAAAAAAAGTACGTTTTAATACAAATAAAAAGCCACAATACAATCCAATTACTAAAAAAGTAAAAATTCACTTATTAATTGGTAGGGAAAAGAAGAAAGCATCGGCAAAAATAAAGTTTTATGATGTTGTAACAAATCGATTTTCTAATCCTACGATAGAACTTACAGATAAATATATAACACTAACAAATGATAGCAACAATAAAATTACGATGTCAATTCATGATTTTTTGTCTAGGACTGATGTAAGTTTTGGTCATTCTACACAAGTGCAATATGTTGGTTATACTGAAAATCCACATACTCGTCCGACAAATGGTTCGCACAGTGGACTGAATGAAATTTTACATGAGGTTTCTAATGAAGAATATGATACGTTATTGTTTTTCAATTTATTTAAAGTAACTTCAAGAGCTAAAAATGCTACTGCAATGCTTAACTTCATACTACCGAATTCAATGACTAATGAGATTGGGGCAGAAATTGAAGGTAAGTTAATTGAAAAATGTTTTATATTTTATTTCGATTCCATTTATCAAACAAAAAATAGAGATAAGGAAATGGGTGAATTAAAGAATAATCTCATTAAGTTGAGCAATGAGAATAAAATTAGTTCAATTCAATTTTGTTATGAACTTGAAAGTCCTAATGATTATTGGAAGTTTTTCTCATCTAAAATTTCACCAAAACATAGGCACGTATTTACGGTATCTTTGAGCACAAGTATTCCTATAGTAGAGGAAAAATCTGAAATTTTTTCAAGTCTAATGGAATCAAGTCTAAAATAAGATTTATTGGCTTATAAGTATTGATAGAGAGGCAAAAGTTCCTCGATTATATTTTTCACAAGGCTTTCTCATGACTTCCACCTCCATCACCGACAACATGGACGTATTCGCCGAGAAGTTTGAAGGGATTGATCTCCACGGCAAAAAGATCACCAAAGCCGAATTCGATGACTGCACCTTCGTTTCCTGCGATTTCAGCGAAACCTTTTTCTCCTCCTGCAAATTCACCGAATGCCGTTTCGAAAACTGCAACCTGAGCGTCATGAAACTCACCAACACGAAAATGAGCGATGTCGATTTCGTCTCGTGCAAGATGGTCGGGATCGACTGGACGATGGCAGATTGGAAGAGCCTCCTCAATGCTGATCCGATCCGTTTTCGTGAGTGCATCCTCAATGACAGCAACTTTTTCGGTCTGAACATAGAGGGATTGGTGATGCGGGAGTGTCGAGCCAAAGAGGTCGATTTTCGCAACGGAAGTTTTATAAAAGCCGATTTTAGCAAAACCGATTTCAAAGGGGCGCTGTTTGGCAACACTCATCTGGAGGCGGCAAACTTTACCGATAGTTCTAACACCTCTATCGACCTTCGCTCCAACCACCTCAAAGGCTCTATTTTCAATCGCTACGAGGCGCTCTTTTTACTCGAATCGTTGGGGATCGTACTGGTCGATTAGTCGGTCAGTGATTGTGCGTCGATGAGACGGTATTCCCCCGCCTCTAAATCTCCCAGTGTAAGTGTTCCAAAAGAGCAGCGGTGCAATGCCGTGACATGGTTTCCCACTGCTGCAAACATACGGCGTACCTGATGGTAGCGCCCCTCGACGATCTCAAGTCTTGCATGGGTGGGATCGATGACGGTGAGTTTTGCGGGGAGGCAGGGGGTTTTTTCACCGTTGAGCATTAATGTCCCCGAGGCGAAAATCTCTGCTTCATTACCTGAGAGTGCCCTATCGAGCGTCGCTTCGTACACTTTCGGCACTTTATGTTTGGGAGAGGTGAGACGATGGAGCAGGGCACCGTCGTCGGTGAGGAGCAATAAACCGCTTGTCTCTTTGTCGAGGCGTCCGACGGTGGAGATTTTCGGATCGCGAAGTCGCCATCGCTCAGGAAGTAAATCGTAGACGAGACGACCCTCTCCGTCATCATGAGAGCAAACGTAGCCTACAGGCTTGTGCATCAAAATCACCATTCCCATAGGAGGATCGAGCGGTTCACTATCGAAAAGGATTTCGTTATGGGAGGCTTTCGTATCGTTTTTGAGGGGGAGATTGAGGGTGTGGGTGATGATCCCCTCACGGATGAGAGAGGCAACCTCTTTACGGCTGCAATACCCCAGCGAGGAGAGGAGCTTGTCGAGCCGTACTTTAGAGCTCTTCAATCTTCGCCTCGTACTCGCACTCGATACGGGTGATTTCGTCACTGGCGATTTCGAGCCGCTCGAACAGCTCTTCGATCATCTTTTCATCCTCTCCTACCTGCTTGGAGAGGTCGAGGAGCTTTGAGGTTTCCCCTTGATTCGAATAGGTCGTTAGAAGTTCATGGGAGGTTTTGAGTTTCTCTTCGAGTTTCATGATCGTATTTTCGCAATGCTCGACCTCTTTTTTCAGCGGGCTGAGGAGTTTTGAGCGCTCCTGAATCAATGCGGCTCGAAGCTGTTTGTTCTCTTTTTTGTTGACGTTCGAGGTCACTTTGGCAGGTTTAGGCGCATCGGTGATCTCTTCGTCCCATCCGATTTTTTCCAAGAATTCATCATAGTTTCCGTCGAAAAACTCCGCATTCCCCTCACGGAAAATGACGAGCTGATCGGCAAGCTCGCGCAGGAGCATCTCGGAGTGGGTGACGATGACGACGGAACCCTCGAAGCGCTTGAGTGCGTCGCAGAGCGAATCGATCGACTGCATGTCGAGGTGGTTGGTCGGCTCATCGAGGAAGAGGAGGTTGGCAGGGGTGGCGATGATTTTGCCCAGCATGACACGGCTGCGCTCCCCCCCTGAGAGGATACTGATCTTTTTATCGGCATCGTCTCCGCTGAACATCATCGTCCCGCAGATACCGCGGATACGGACGTTTTGTAAGGTGTTATCGGCACTTTGGATCTCTTCGGTGATTGTGCGGTTTTTATCGAGTCGGTCGATGTTTGTCTGGCCGAAATGGGCGATTGCGGTTGATGGATGAGAAATGATCTCGCCGCTCGGCGTCAAAACCCCTGCGAGGGTGTTGAGGAGGGTCGATTTACCCTTACCGTTTTTCCCGATGATAGCGAGGCATTTTTTTGCTTCCAGCGCAAAGGAGATATTTTTAAACAACAGCTCATCAGGAGTATATCCGAACGAGAGGTCTTTCACCTGCATAATCACTTTTGCGGGGGTAGGCTTATACGAGAATGAAAAAGAGAGGTCTTTTTCCCCTTCCAATGACTCCATAGTGCCCATTTTATCCAACTCTTTTTGTTTGGATTGTGCGAGTGTCGCCGTAGAGGCACGGGCTTTGTTTCGGGCGACGAAGTCTTCCAGCTCGGCACGCTTTTTGTCGTGGTTGATTTTCGTCTTGACGTAGAGTTCGTCTTCCTGCGCCTGATTGGCGTAATACTTGCGGGTGTCGCCTTTGATGATGCTGACACTTCGTCGGCGTAAACCCATCGTGTGGGTTGTTACTGAGTCCATAAAATCGCGATCATGGGTGATGAGGATCACTTCCCCTTCAAATGAGCGGATAAAGCTTGCCAGCCAGCGCAAAGAGACGATATCGAGGTAGTTGGTCGGCTCATCGAGCAAGAGGAGATTCGGCTCGGTAACGAGGAGTTTGACGAGGTTGAGTCGGATTTGATACCCCCCTGAGAAACTGAGGGGGTCTTTTTCCAAATCCTCCTGTGTGAATCCCAGACCAAAAAGGATCTTCTCGACCCGGTAAACCTCGTGCTCCATATCCCCCTCTAGGACGGAGGCACACTCTTCGCGTACCGTTTTATGAGTAAAGTGGAGGTGTTGGCGCAATGTTCCTATACGATAGTTTTTCGGGATGATGATTTCGCCGCTGTCATAAGGTTCTTCGCCGAGGATGATTTTAAAAAGGGTCGATTTTCCCGTACCGTTACGGCCGACAAATCCGACTTTGTTGCCGGAGTTGAGTTTAAGCGAGAGGTTTTCGAACAGGACGCGTGTCCCGTAGCTTTTGGTGAGGTTATTGATTTGAATCATAAGCCGGCGGTCACTCTTCTATTTTGTGGGGAAGTTTACCGGGCATCGCCTCTTTGTTGGCGAGCAAATCTTCCATTTGACGTTTTACTTTGTCGTATCGGAATTGCTCCTTAAAGCCGTTGATCCGTCCGCCGGCCGCGTTCGGATGTCCGCCGCCGCCGACCCATTCGCCCGCCATCATCGCTACATCAACTTGATCATGCCCGCGGATACTCATTGTTCCCCGTGTTCCGACATCGACGATAAAATCATAGTCCGGGAAGGCGGTGACAAAACCGTTTCCGATAATCGAAGTGTTGCCCAAGCCGTAGCTCAGGAAGCCTCTCCATCCTTTGTAGTAGATCGTCATGGTTGAGCGTTTGGTTCCCAACAGCTCCACGATGTATTTGGTCGAGAGGTTGTCGAGAGTATCGTCTACACCGTCTTTGAAAAAATCTTTTTTCATTTTATGGAGTGATTCATCGAGGACGATGTTGGCATTGGGGAGATAGCGCATGGTCGCGGCATGTTCGAGCATCGCAAGTTTATAGGTGCGGTCTTCGTCGGCGAACATAACGCGGCTGAGTTCTTTGGCGTCGCTGATAAGGCGCATACACACTTTGCCGTATTCAAAATCCTCTTTTTCGTCCTGATGCCACAGATCGACGGCATTGACGACTTTGACGAATGCTTCGAGCCATCCGCCCCCTTGGAGCCCGTAATGCTCCATAGCGTATTCATAAACGATTTTCGTCGCACATCGCTCGGTGTCGAGAAAGTACCACGGATACTGTGCCGCTGTCTCTTTCCCGCTGCCGTGATGGTCGAGGAGAGTGATCGTGACATTCCATCCTCCCTCATTGAGGCGGTTGACTTCATTGTTGAGCCAGCGTGCTTCTTCGGGATAGAGGTTTAGGTCGCTGATCAGGATCGTAGCGGTTTGTTTGGCTTTTTTAATCCGTTCGATTATCTCTTCGAGACGGTCCATCACTTCGGCACCGTAGTTGGCGTTATAGCTGATCATCGTATGTTGCGTTTGTGCCATTACAAGCTGACAGCTGTAGCCGTCGAGATCGATATGCGAGAGGTGATAAATGGTTTTTTTCATGTCTATCCTATTTGGTGTCTAAAGTGATGGAGCCGAGAACTTCGAATTTGGCATTCGAATCGATTTCGGCATGGGAGAGTGTGACAATATCGAGGCTGAACCGCTCGTAAATTTCGGCTAACGGGCGGCGTAATTTCGGATCGACGATAACGATGATCGGAGATATCCCTTTTTGGAGAAGTTCGGTCGCCTTTAAGCTGGTGGCTTGGATAAGTCCGTTGATCTCGCCGACATTGAGCAGAAGCTGACGTACTCCGTCACGCTCTTGGGATTTTTCCAGCATACGCTGTTCACTCATCGTATCAAAAGTCAACAGTTTTATTGCCCCGTCGGGACTGGTGTAAAGCTGCGTGATAATTCGCGAAAGTTTGGCACGGACATGTTCGGTGATGATATCGACACTTTTCGTGTATTCGGCGACATCCGCCATCGTTTCCAAAATCGTAATCATATCTTTGAGAGGGATCCGCTCATGCAGCAATGCTTTGAATACCCGCTGAATTAGACCGATATTGGCGACTTTGAGCAGGTCGTCTACAACAACCGGATAGTCCCCTTTGATTTTTTCGATGAGGGTTTGGGTCTCTTGACGGGTGAGGAGCTCTTCGGCGTGTTTTTTGACCAGTTCGCTCATGTGCGTCGAGATAACCGTGGCTGGATCGACAACGGTGTATCCGTTGATAATTGCATCGTCTTTGAGCTCCGGTGCGATCCAGAATGCATCCAACCCAAACGCCGGTTCTTTGGTCGGTTCTCCCTCAATCTCCCCGATGGCCATTCCGCTGTCCATTGCCAGGAAACGATCGGGCTGGATCATGCCGTCACCGATATTGACCCCTTTTAGGAGGATTTCGTATTGGGTCGGTTTGAGATGGAGGTTGTCACGGATACGTACCTGAGGCATTAAAAAGCCGAAATCGGAGGCGATTTTTCGGCGCATACTGCGGATACGCTCCAATAAATCTCCCCCCTGAGCGCTGTCAGCCAGACGGATAAGCTGATAGCCGAGGGTAAGTTCCAACATTTCGATTTTGAGGATATCTTCGAGTGCGGCTTCTTCCTCTTTGGCGATCTCTTCGTTGGATTTTTTACGCGGTGCGCTTTGGGCGGCACTCTCTTCGGTGTCTGCTCCGGCACCTTCTGCGCCCTTTTTCTTGACGAGAGGGGCTGAAGTGAGGACGAGATCCCCTTTTTCGTATTTGTAAAGAGCGTATCCCAATCCGGCGAATACGAGTCCCACAAAGCCCATCGAAATGGTAGGGAGACCGGGAACTGCCGCGAACATAATCATGATAAATCCGACGATGATCATGATACGGGCATTTCCCATCAGCTGCTTGATACTTCCTTCGGCAAAGTTACCTTCATCGTTGGATGCACGGGTGATCATAATACCGGTAGCGGTAGAGATAATGAGAGCCGGGATCTGGGAGACGAGACCGTCTCCGATGGTGAGAATCGTATAGGTCTGGGCACTTGCGGAAACATCGAGATTAAATTGGAAAATCCCGATCAAAAATCCGCCGATAATATTGATCATCGTAATGATGATTCCTGCAATCGCATCCCCTTTGATGAATTTTCCCGACCCGTCCATCGCTCCGTAGAAATTGGCATCCTGCAAAATCTCGGCACGGCGTGTTTTGGCCTGTTTTTCATCGATCAGACCGCTGTTGAGATCGGCGTCGATGGCCATCTGTTTTCCGGGCATTGCATCGAGTGTAAAACGTGCCGCTACTTCGGCAACGCGGTTTGACCCTTTGGTTACAACCATAAAGTTGATCAACACCAAGATACTAAAGACGATTACCCCGATAACGTAGTTTCCGCCGACAACGAAGTTTCCGAAACTGGTGATGATGTCACTGACGGCCTGAGGCCCCTCATGTCCGTGGCTGAGAATCATACGCGTTGTTGCGATGTTCAGTGAGAGCCTAAAGAGAGTGATGACCAGCAGCAGTGTCGGAAATGTCGTCAAATCGGTCGGTTTCGGGATATAAAGAGAGATCAGTAATATCAGTACTGCGAGGGCGATGACGACGGCGAGGAGCAAATCGAGCAGTGCACTGGGCAATGGGATGATAATGATGGCCAAAATCGCCATAACAAAAAAGACGACACTAAGGTCACGTGAGGCGAAAATAGCCGATAATACCGATTTTGCATCGGGTGTTTTATTTTTTGCTTTTGCCAAGCATCACTCTTCTAAAATGGCTTCAAGGGTAAGAATGCCTAAAAAGGCATCCACTTTTCCCTGTAATCGGTTTAAAAACGGCCAAAGCCCGCAACTCATCGCTTTATTGGAAGGGCAGTCTTCTTGTGAGGGGGAACAGCTGAAGACGGCGGGACTTTTTCCCTCCGCGGCTTCCATGACTTCAAGGACGGTGATTTCACTGCTTTTTCGGGCGAGTTCAAATCCTCCGTTGACCCCTTTGTACGAGTTAAGGATTCCCTGACGTGCAAGGGATTGGAGAATTTTGGCTAAAAAGCTTTTGGAGATGTTGAGCTCTTTTGAGAGGGTGTCTGCATCGAGAGCATGACCCGCTTTAGCCAAAACGATGAGCGATAGTAGGGCATATTCGCTGGCGCGGGTCATCAACATGGTTCACTCCTCCTGTAATAGAAAGGCTATTATAGCTAAAAATTATTAGAGGTGACTTGTAGAGGTTTTTACCGCAAATAGGGATATTTTTGGCTATAATTCCGACCCTGCTTGAAGAAACTGTTTTTCGAGTAAAATTTATACCCATCAGGAGGCTATTATGGCTTTAGATACGGCGAACAAAGCGCAAATCATTAAACAATACCAAAGAACTGAAGGTGATACCGGTTCAAGCGAAGTGCAAATCGCACTTCTTTCAACTCGTATTGCAGGTCTTACAGACCATCTTAAAATCTTCAAAAAAGACCACTCATCACGTCTTGGTCTTTTGAAACTTGTTGGTCAACGTCGTCGTTTGATGCGTTATTTGAAACGTACAAACCGCGAAAGCTACAACAAATTGGTTGCTGATCTCGGTATCCGCGACAACATCTAAATCGTTTTCGATTTAACTAACCGACGGAGCGATTGCTCTGTCCGGTTCTTCTGCTTCTTTATTTTTCCCCTGTCTTTTTTCTAAATCTGATTATTTTTCTTTCAATACCGCATAAGTTCCTGTCGCAAAAGCTACGAGGTTCGTTTCATCGAACAGTTCTATTTTTACGAAAGATGTCGTTCTCCCCTGACGTATCACATTCCCTACAGCGCGTAAATAGGTTCCTAATACCGGTTTCAAATAATTGATTTTAATCTCCATCGTCACGGAAGTATCTCCTTCACTGAGATTTGAAACGGCTGCATACCATCCCGTATTGTCCATCAAGGTGGAAATGACGCCGCCGTGAACAAAACCCATATGCTGCAAATGATACGACTCCACGCGCAATTCGACTTCAGCCATCCCTTTTTCACTTTGAACCAGCCTGCCGCCTATATGTTCTAAAAACGGAAATTTTATATCGTTCATAATAATCCTTTTATGAGTTGCATTTTAACGTTTTGTTAGATAATCTCGATACGTCTGCGCAATGATCGAGACTCCGCGATCCATCTCCTCAAAGGTCGAATGGGTAAAGTTGAATCTGGCTTCCGAACTCAAGGGGGATGCGGTATAAAATTCTCCCCCGGGAACAAAAACTGCCCCGGCTTTTAACGATGTCATAGCCAGTGCATAGGCATCGACTTCACCTTCGAACGTACCGTAGATAAACATGCCCCCTTTGGGTTTTTCAAAAACAAATTCTGGCAGAAGCATTGTCAGTTTTTCGGCTAGATAATCGCATTTCGCACGATAGATGGTTCTGATGTTCGGCAAATGTTCCTCAAACGCTCCGGATGCCCAAAACGTGTCGGCAATCATTTGCGAGAGGG